>CAYFLP010000020.1:0-12122 GCA_964344045.1 uncultured Bifidobacteriaceae bacterium | reverse complement strand
CTCGGCAAGCAGGCAGACGGGAGCCCCCGCCGGAGGCTGGCGGGGGCTCCCCTTTCCCTTGCTGATCCTGCGGTCGGGGGCGTCCGCCTGATCAGCCCATTGAGTTCACCTGCGAACTCAGGCCTCCTGTGCCTAGCGCCGAGCGGCCAACCAGGTGGTCGAGCCCAGGAGCCCGATGGCTCCGAGGACGATCAGCGCGATTCCCCACGGCGCATACGGCGCCGGAACGTGGGTTGCGCTGCTGCCGCCACCGGCAGGGACGCTCGCCGGAAGCGGACGCCCGGTCACCGGCTTGGGCTTGGCAACCGTGCCCTTGGCGGGCTCGGCCGTGACAGCGACCGGCTCCTCGACTGTGCCTGCGGCGGGCGAGGCAGTCACGACAACCGGCACCTCAACCGTCGCCGGCGACGGAGTTGCCGTCACGATGACTGCCGCCGGGGTGGTCGTCGCAGGCGGCGTCGTCGGAGGCGGCGTCGTCGGAGGCGGCGTCGTCGGCGTGGTCACCTTGCAGTCGTTGTCGTAGATGGCCTGATTCGCCGTCGTCCAATTGCTGCCTGCGAAGTCACGGTATTCCGGGATGATCGCGTTGGGCTCGCTTGCTGCCACCGTCGGCAGCTTGGCCTCGAGGGCGGCATAGGCGAGCTCCTGGGTTGCATATTCCTTCGGCACCGAAGCTGTCGCCGACGAGTACACGCTGTTTGTCACCGTGCAGTAGCGCAGCGAAGCCTCATACGTGGGAGGCGGCGGCGTCTGCACGCAGTCGGCCTCATACAACGCCTGGCCCTCGGCATCCCAGTTGCTGCCTGCGAACGTGCTGAACTCCGGGATCACCGCCAGCGGAGAACCCGCGGCAATGCCCTCCAGCACCGTCACCAGCGCCGCATCCGCCGCAGCCTGCGACGCATACGTCTTCGGAACGGAAGCCGTCGTCAGCTCGAAAGCATCACCCGACACCGCGCAATAGCCCTGCGAAGCCTCGAAGGTGGGCACTTCCGGAAGCTTGCAGCCGTTGGCGTGGATCGCCTGGCCGTCGGCCGTCCAGTTCAGGCCCGGGTAGGCGCCGAAGGCGGGAATGATGTCGCCCCAGTCGGACATCGGCGGATCGGTCACCGCGAAGATCGGGCCGACATGGTCGCCGTGGCCGTTCACGAGAAGGTTGGTCACTTCGTCAATGCTCGAGCCGCTCACGGTCTGATTCGTGTACGGATTGCTCTGCGACGACGTCGCATGGCACAAGGTGATGGAGTAGCCATCGTCGCCCCCGCCTTGCTTGGCGCCAGCCGGTAGTGCGCCGGAGATGGTCAGCGCGCCCAGCATCGTCATCACGGCAAAGAGGGCTGTCAGGATGACAGCCCAAGGATTCCTGCGTGACGTCCTCGTTGTCCTTGTCATCTCACTCGCCCCTTTCTGTCCTTGCGCTTTCATCGTGGGCGCGTGGGACAGGGGCGAACAGGGCTGCGAAAGTCAACGACCGGCCACTGCGGGCAGTGACCGGTCAATGGCCGTCGAAGACGCGAGTGGCTGGCTGCTGCGGCCTGACGTCGACGTCAGGCCGCAGCAGCCAGCCACTCGTGGAGAGGTGAGGCAGTGCCCTAGTAGGCGGGAAGCTGCGGCTCCACCTGGTTGATCCAGGCCAGGATGCCGCCGCCCACGTGCACGGCATCGGAGTAGCCGGCGCCCTTGACGACAGCGAGAGCCTCCGCCGAGCGACCGCCCACCTTGCAGTGGAGCACGATGCGGCGATCGGTCGGCAGCTGCTCGAGTGCGCTTCCCTCGAGGAACTGGCCCTTGGGAATGAGGATCGATCCCTCGATCTTGACGATTTCGTACTCGCCGGGCTCTCGCACGTCGATGAGGACGAAGTCCTCGTCGCCGGCCGCGCGCGCGTCGAGCATGCGCTTGAGCTCGTGGACGGAGATCGTCGAGTCCTTGGCGGCCTCGGCGGCCGCATCGGAGATAGTCCCGCAGAACGCCTCGTAGTCGATGAGCTCGGTGACGGTGGGATGGGTCCCGCACACGGCGCAGTTGGGATCCTTGCGCGCCTTGAGCTGCCGATAGGTCATCTCGAGCGCGTCATAGACCATGAGCCGGCCGAGCAGCGACTCGCCAATGCCGGTGATGAGCTTGATCGCCTCGGTCACCTGGATGGAGCCGATCGACGCGCACAGCACGCCGAGGACCCCTCCCTCGGCGCACGAGGGCACCATGCCCGGCGGCGGCGGCTCGGGGTACAGGCACCGGTAGCACGGCCCGTGCTCGGCCCAGAAGACCGACGCCTGACCGTCGAAGCGGTAGATGGAGCCCCAGACATAGGGCTTGCCGAGCAGCACGCAGGCGTCGTTGACGAGGTAGCGCGTGGGGAAGTTGTCGGTGCCGTCGACGATGAGGTCGTACTCGCTGAACAGCCCCAGGACATTCGAGGAGTCCAGGCGCTCGTGGTGCAGGTTGACCTGCACGTAGGGGTTGATCTCCAGGACGGAGTCGCGCGCGCTCTCGGCCTTCGACCGGCCGATGTCGCTCTGGCCATGGATGATCTGGCGCTGCAGGTTCGACTCGTCGACAGTGTCGAACTCGACGATTCCGAGCGTTCCCACGCCGGCCGCCGCGAGGTACATCAGGGCCGGGCTGCCCAGGCCGCCCGCTCCGACGCACAGGACCTTCGCGTTCTTCAGCCGCTTCTGCCCGGCCATGCCCACGTCGGGAATGATCAGGTGCCGGCTGTAACGGCGGACCTCGTCGGCAGTCAGGCCCTCAGCGGGCTCGACGAGCGGGGGCAGTGCGACCACGGGGAATTCCTCACGTCAGCGCTCACATGCGCAGCCTTGCGCGGTCCCTGGGAACCGCTATCGGGCCACATGGTACTTGGGCGGTCGTGCGGCTCCAGTCGCTACTGCGGCCCGCCTTCCTCGGCACCGCGCTCCTGCGACACCAAGGTGCGCAGCACGCGCAGGGCAACCGACAAGGTCGCGAGATCGGGATCCTCGACGGTGGCGATCTCCTCGAGCGTCGACCGTGCGCGAGCCGCGCCCTCGGACCGGCTTGCCTCCCAGTCGGCCACGCGCCCCGGGGCTGCTGCTCCTGGGTCAGTGGAGCGAAGGACCCGGGAGGTCAGCCCGGCGAGCACGGCGTACAGGTCGGCCCGCATGGCCTGCCGGGCGAGGGAGGCCCAGCGGTCCTCCCTGCCCAGGGCGGTGATCGCGATAAGGGTGCGGTCGATGTCGTAGCGCTCGGAGACGGCGAAGTAGAGCGGCAGCACGACGTCGACCGCCTCGCCTGATCTCTGCGCGATGTCGGTGATGTCGAGGAGGGCGAAGACGTCGAGTGCGGCAGCCGCGCTCTCGGCGAGCTCACGCGGGGCACCGGCGGCGACGAACCGCTCCGCACGTCGTTGCAGTCGCTCGGTCTCGCCGCCGCGCAGCATCGCCGGGATGCCCTTCGAGTACCGCGCCACCACGGGCGCGTACCTCGCGATCTCTGCCTCGACATCGATACGTCCGCCGCGGGCGTGCAGGAACCAGCGGGTGGCCCTGTCCAGCAGCCTGCGCATCTCCAGGTGCAGTGCCGACTGGGCCGAGGTGGGAATCTGGTTGTCGTAGGAGTCGATCTGCGCATCGAAGTCGCGCAGCCGGAAGATCTCGATGGCTGCGAACGCCGCTCGGACGATCTCGGGCGCCGTAGCCCCGGTCTCCTCCGCCGCACGGAACATGAACGTGACGCCGCCCATGTTGATGAGCTGGTTGGTGGCCACCGTGCTGACGATCTCCTTGCGCAGCGGATGGGTCCCGACCTGCGCTGCGAACGGCTCGCGCAAGTCCTGCGGGAAGTAGTCGGCCACGAAACGGGAGAAGTAGGCATCGCCCGCGATGTCCGAGTCGTTGAGCTGCTCGGTCAGCGTGATCTTGGCGTATGCGAGGAGCACGGCAAGCTCCGGTGAGGTGAGCCCCTGCCCTGCCGCCTGCCGGCTGCGCAGCTCCTGGTCGTCAGGCAGGTACTCCAGTGCCCGGTTCAGCCGGCCGGCCCGCTCCAGCTCGCGGATCATCCGCTCGTGGACGCTGACGAGCGCGGCTGCGCCTGCGCGCGCATTGCCCAGCACCACGTTCTGCGCGTAGTTGTCGGACAGCACGGCGGCGGCCACGTCGTCGGTCATGCGAGCGAGGAGGCCATTGCGCTCGTCGGCTGCCAGGGCACCGGCCTCGATGGCCGACTTCAGCAGGATCTTGATGTTGACCTCATGGTCGGACGTGTCGACGCCTGCCGAGTTGTCGATCGCATCGGTGTTGAGCCGCACGCCATGCCGCGACGCCTCGACGCGGCCGAGCTGCGTCAGTCCCAGGTTGCCGCCCTCCCCGATCACCTGGCATCGCAGGTCGCTTCCGTTGATGCGGATGCGGTCGTTCGCCTTGTCGCCCACGTCCGCATTCGTCTGGGACTGCGACTTCACGTAGGTGCCGATGCCGCCGTTCCAGAGCAGGTCGACCGGGGCCATCAGCGCGTGCCGGATCAGCTCGTCGGGGGTCATGGAGCCCACGCCGCCGGCAATGCCGAGCGCATCGGCGATCTGCGGGGTGACATCGATCGACTTCGCAGCCCTCGAGAACACTCCGCCGCCCGCGGAGATGAGCGACTGGTCGTAGTCGTCCCAGGACGAGCGCGGCAGGGCGAACAGGCGGGCGCGCTCGGCGAAGGATGCTCCGGCATCCGGATCGGGATCCACGAATACGTGACGGTGGTCGAAGGCGACGACGAGGCGGATGTGCTCGCTCAGGAGCATGCCGTTGCCGAAGACGTCACCGCTCATGTCGCCGATGCCCGCGACCGTGAAGTCCTGCGCCTGGGTGTCGAGCCCGAGCTCGCGGAAGTGCCGCTTGACCGACTCCCAGGCACCACGCGCGGTGATGCCCATCGCCTTGTGGTCGTAGCCGGCCGAGCCGCCCGAGGCGAACGCATCGCCCAGCCAGAACCCGCGCTCGACTGCGATCGCATTGGCGATGTCCGAGAAGGTCGCGGTCCCCTTGTCTGCAGCGACGACGAGATACGGGTCGTCGCCGTCGTGGCGCACGCAATCCGGCGGCGGGACGACGGTGCCGCCCTGGAGGTTGTCGGTGATGTCGAGCATGGACCCGATGAACTCGCGGTAGGCCGCCTTGCCCTCTGCCATCCACGCATCGCGGTCGACGGTGGGGTCGGGCAGCGCCTTGGGGTAGAACCCGCCCTTGGCTCCCACGGGGACGATGACGGCGTTCTTCACCTCCTGCGCCTTGACCAGGCCGAGCACCTCCGTGCGGAAGTCCTCGCGCCGGTCGGACCAGCGCAGTCCGCCGCGCGCCACGCTCCCGAAGCGCAGGTGCACGCCCTCGACGCGCGGCGAGTGCACCCAGATCTCGAACCGGGGCTTCGGCAAGGGCATGTCAGGAATCGTCGAGGGATCGATCTTGAAGGCGATCGAGGCACCCGTGCCGTCGCCGTGCGAGGCCTGGAAGTAGTTGGTACGCGTGGTGCCCTGCACGAGGGCGAGGAATGCGCGGAGGATGCGATCCTCGTCGAGGCTCGCAACCGCATCGAGCGCGGCGTGCAGGTCGCCGACGATGGCCGCCATGCGCTCGGCCCGGCCTTCGTCGGCGCGCGCATCGACGCTGCCGGGCGTGAACCGGGCGAGGAACAGCCGCATGAGCCCGCGCACGATCGGCACGTTCCCGAGCAGGACCTGCTCGACGTAGTCCTGGCCGTATGCGGTGCCCAGCTGGCGAAGGTAGCGCGAGTAGGCGCGCAGGACGAGGACCTCGCGCCAGCGCAGGCCTGCGCTGGCGATCAGCGCATTGAAGGGATCGACTGCGCACGCACCCGACCACGCTGCGACGAAGGCCTCCTCGAAGCGCTCGGCCAAGGTCCCCCGCGCAGGGATGTCGCCGTCAGGCAGGAGCAGGCCGAAGTCGAGGATCCACGCAGGCTCTTCCATGGGGCGCACGACTTCATACGGATACTGGTCGACGACCTCGACGCCGAGTGACTGCAGCATCGGCAGCACTTGCGACAGCGGCAGCGCAGGCCCGATTCGCGTGACCTTGAAGCGCATGTCGCGCCGGCCGCCATCCGTGGGCTCATAGGTCTCGAGCGAGAACTCGCCCGGTGCCAGCTGGTCGATGACGAGCGCGTCGTGGACCCCACGTCCCGGCGCGTAGGACTCCTTGTAGGACTCGGGGAAGGCCGTGCCGAACGCCCGGAGAATCCGATGGCTCTCGTCCTCGTCGACGCGGGCGGCGAGGTCCTCGGCGAAGTCCTCGATCCACCCGCGCGAGGCCTTCGCGATCCGCGCCTCGAGCGCGTGGACGTCGACCGCGGGAAGGCGGTGCGCATCCGGCACGCGCACCACGAAGTGCACCTGCGCCAGCATCGCGTCCGAGACCAGGACCGTGTAGTCGACCCGCGACCCTCCGAAGGCCTCGCGCAGGATCGCCTCGATGCGCTGCCGCACGGCGGTCGTGTAGCGATCGCGCGGCAGGTAGACGACGCATGACATGAAGCGCTCGTAGTCATCGGGCCGCAGGTAGACCTTGGTGTGCCGGCGCCCCTGCAGGCTCAGGACGGATGCAGCGATGGGTTCCACCTGGTCCACCGACATCTGCAGCAGCTCGTCGCGCGGATACGTCTGCAAGAACTCGAGGAGGTCCTTGCCGTCGTGCGAGGACGGCACGATGTCGAGCCTGGACAGCAGCGCCGGGTACATGGACGCGAGCAGGGGGACCTCGAGGATGCTCTGGGTGTACGTGCTGCCTGCATACAGGCCCAGGAAACGCCGCTCCCCGACCACTGCGCCGCTCGCGTCGAAGACCTTCACCCCGACGTAGTCGAGGTACGCCTGGCGGTGCACCGTCGACATCGAGTTGGCCTTGGTCAAGATCAGCAGCCGCGGCTCGCGCGCCTTGCGTCGCACGGCAGGCGGCAGCGCCGCGAAGCGCAGCGAGACGGTGTCCTCGGCGGACCCCGCGGGAGCCGACAGGATGCCGAGTCCGGTGCCAGGCACGGGAAGCAGGACATCCTCGCCGGCACGCTCGGCGAGCCGGTACTCCCGGTAGCCCAGGAACGTGAAGTTTCCATCGGCCAGCCAGTCGATGAACTCCCCCACCGCGTGAGCATCGCCAGGTGTCGTGCCAGCCGGCGCTGCACCTTCCAGCTCGCGGGCGATGGCCGTGGCCTGGCCGATCATCGCGGGCCAGTCCCGCACGGCCTTGCGAACGTCGCCCAGCGCCCGGACGACCCGATCACGCACCTGCGGCAGGGAATCGGGATCGCAGTCGGCCTCGAGCTCGATGCGCATCCAGGACTCGGCGACGTGACCGGGCACGGCCGCCTCTCGCACGTCCGCCCCATCGATGGCTGCCAGGCGGCCCTCGTCGTCACGGCTCACCACCACCTGCGGGTGCATCACCAGCGCGACCTCGCACCCGGCGGCCCGCACGGCGATGCCCACCGAATCGACGAGGAAGGGCATGTCGTCCGTCGCGACGAGCACGACGGACGGTTGTCCGAGAGCTGCCGGGCGCACCTCGACCAGGGCCTCGCCGGCAGCCCTGACGGCCGCGAAGGCGCGCAAGTCAGCGGCGGCGTCCTCGAGGGACTCGAGGGAATGCGCTGGCAGGTCCTCATCCGCGATGTGGCGGGCCAGCCGCTCGACGAGGAGTCGTGCCTGCGGATCGGCTACCTGATCGATGCCTGCCCGCCAGCCGCTGACTCCCGTCATGCAGGCACGGTACGCCCGCCACGGGGCCTGCGTGGGAGTATGACGTGGCCGACCGGGCCAATGACGCGAAACGGACAGGCCCGGACGGACTGTGACTGACACCGCACGGCCGCCGGCCGGAGAGAAAGGCAGTGCCCGATGGGAACGAAGTTCGAGTACGTGCAGCACTTCCCGGCCCCCGCGACGCAGGTGCTCGCCATGCTGCACGACGTCGACTACGTGCGGGCCCGTTGCGACGAGACCGGCTCGCTGAAGACCTCGGCCGAGGTCACCGGCAGTGCGGCGGACGGCTGCACCGTGACGAGCACCCGCATCCTTCCGGCGGACGTCCCCGCAGCGGCGAAATCCTTCGTCGGCGACACGATCAAGGTCACCGAGACGCAGACCTGGAAGCCCGCCGGCGCAGACGGCAGCTGCTCGGCCGCGCTCAGCGTCGACTTCGGCGGCCCGATGTCGTTCACGGGCGCGATCGAGCTCTCGCCCGACGGCGAATCGACCACCGTGCGCACGAGCGGGGAGTTCAAGGCCAGCATCCCGTTCATCGGCGGCAAGATGGAAAAGGTCGCCGCCGAGCAGACCGAGCGCTACCTGCGCACCGAGCAATCGGTGGGCACGGCCTGGCTCAGCCGCTAGCCCCCGAGTGGGCCCACGCGGCCCGGCTCGTGCGCAACGACGTCGCGAGCACATGCCGCAGCCGCGAGGCATCCATCAGGTTGGCCCCGATGGCCTCGAGGTCCTCCGGTCCCGGGCCGATCACGTGCACCGCCGTCCCGTCGCGCCGGACAGCCTCGACCTCGCGTACCGCGGCCTTCGTCACCTCGCTGCGCCAGCGCCGCTCGAGCCGCGTCGCGACGGTCGAGGGGTGGTCCTGCTCGAACGAGACCATGGGCGCGATGACGTAGACCTCGTCGAGGCCGGCGTGCTCGAGGACGTCGATCGACGTCGCCGACACGGCACCGCCATCGACATACGTGCGAGGACCGATGGACACCGGCGCGAACCAGCCGGGTATGGCGCACGAGGCCATCACGGCGCTCGCCAGCGGCACGACGGGCGCACCGGGCCGGCCGAACACCACGCGCCGGCCGTCCTCGTAGTCCATGGCCACGATCCACAGCCCCGCGCGCGGGGCCCATGCGCCCATCGGATTGACGGCATCGATCAGGTGCCCGATGCGCTCGAGCGACTGCGTGCCTTCGGGCATGAAGGCCGACAGCACTGCCGTGGCGGGAAGGTGGCCGGGGTGCCGCAGCGAGTTGGTGATGAGGCGCGGCGAGCCTGGCCCGCGCAGCCGCGGCCGTGGCGGACGGTGGCCGCCGGCGGCAGTGCTCACGTCGAATTCGTAACCGGCCAGCGGGCCGGACTCGATGGCCTCGCCCGCGTAGTGGCGGCGCAACTGCTCGACGCTGACACCTGAGCCGATGAGCGCAGCGAGGACAGACCCTGCGGACGTGCCCACGATGACCTCGGCTTCGTCCGCGCGAAAGCCGAAGGCTTCCTCCATCGCGCTGAGCGCTCCGACCGCCCACGTGCCCCCGAGCACGCCGCCGCCGCCCAGCACCAGGCCTCGGCGCACGTCAGGCGAGCTCACGGCTGCCCTTGCTCACCGACCCCGCTGCAGGGTCCATGCCCGTTCGGGCGTCGCGCACGACGCGCAACCCCGCATGCTTGTGCGCGGCCGCCCGTGAGATGAGCTCGTCCATGCTCGAGCGCATGCACTCGGCGATGAGCTCGACATCCGGGAGCGCATCGCGATCGGCATACAGGCCGAGGTACACCCCTCCGTCGTACGAGGTCACGCCGATGCTCAGTGCCTGGTTCGCAGTAAGGGGCACGACGGGGTACGCGGCGAGCATGCGCGCACCAGCGGCGTACAGAGGCCGCTGCGGGCCCGGCACATTGGTGACCACGAGGTTGTAGACCTTGCTGGCGAAGCCCGAGGTCAGCCGTGCGCCGAGCGCATGCAGCGTGGGCGGACCGAAACCGGCAATGCCGGCAATGTCCTCGGCGGCCACGAAGTGACCGCCCTGCTCGAGTTGTGCCAGCTGGTAGCCGATCTGCTGCAGGCGCACCGCGGGATCCGCCTCGCCGATCGGCAGGTCGACCACGTTCGCGGACACCCGGCTTCCGCCTGCCTGGCCCGATGCGGCGGCCGGCACCTCGATGCTCATGGGAAGCAGGACCCGGAGCCGGTCACCCTGCTGCACGCCCGTGCCGCGAGCCAGCAGCCACGAGCGCAGTCCGCCTGCGATCACGGAGAGCATGGCGTCATGGACCGTGCCGCCCAGGCGGGCGCGCACAGTGCGGAAGTCGTCAAGGGAGAGATCGACCGTGCGGAACAGCCGGTGACGGCCGATGGAGACGTTGAGCGGCGAGGGCACGGACGGTCGTGCGATGGCGAGGGCCGCGGCGACGATGCCGGTGGCCCGCTCGGCAACAGCACCGGCGGTCCGCGAGACATCGGTGATGGCCGTGCGCGCAGCGTCGACCGCTACGGCCGGCCGCGTGAGCAGCTCGGTGACGGCCTGCGAGGTGAGCTCGATCTCGCTGGGCTCGCGTTCGGCGCGCCAGGTATCGACAGGCGTGCCGGGGACGTCGGGCTGCTCGTCGAGCAGTACCTGGGCGATGTCGACCGCCGAGATCCCGTCGACGAGTGCCTGGTGGCTCTTGGTGACGATCGCGAAACGGCCTTCGGCAAGGCCCTCGATGAGGTACATCTCCCACAGCGGCCGCGTGCGATCGAGCGGCCTGCTCATCAGGCGCGCTACGAGCTCGTCGAGCTGCTCCTCGCTGCCCGGCTTCGCCACCGCCGTACGACGCACGTGGAAGGCGACGTCGAAGTGCTCGTCATCGACCCACACTGGGCGCGCGAAGCCGAATGGGACCTCGCGCACGCGTTGCCGGTAGCGCGGCACGAGGGCAATGCGCTGACGCACCAGCCGCACGAGCTGCTCATGGTCGAAGCCTGCTGCCGGAAGCTCGAATACCGCGACGCCGCCCGCGTGCATGGGCGTCGACGGGTGCTCCATGAACCAAAAGGAGGCGTCGATGGCAGACAGACGGCTGCTCATGCGCACCTCCCTCGAATCGCCCCGCGCGGCTTCTAGTCTCGCATGGCCGCCCGGCACAGCCGATCGACAGACCGAGCCCAGCCCCGGGCCCGCAGCGACTCCGACGGGGCGATCCCCCGGCCCCAGCACTCCTCGAGGTCCGCACGCCGCGCAGGAAGGTCGTGCACGCGCCCCCGGACGCCGAGAGCCGCGATCGCATCGGACCATCCGCGCGGCGCGCCGCGATGCACCCGATTGCGCACGATGATCGTCGGCGCGGCCGGGCACAGCGCCTCGAGCGCAGGCCAGTGCTCGGCAAGCCGGGCAGCGCCCAGCGCACTGGAGTCCGCGACCGCCACGACTCGGTCAGCGTGGGCGACCGCGCTCCGGCCTGCGGCATGACGGTCCTGGGCCCATGGCGCATCCTCGGGCGGGTCGATGTCCGCGCCCACGTCGACGACTGTGTAGTCGTAGGACTCACGGCACGCAGCCACGACGGCATCGAATGCGCTCCCGCGGACCTCGGGCCACCGATCGCTGCGCTCGAGCCCGGTGATCACCGACCATGCGCCCACGGAGCGGGCGCACTCGCGCACGCTGCCGGCATCGAAGCCGGTCCCCTCCGCACGGCGGCAGGCACCCACCAGGCCCGGTGCGGCCTCGGCGATCCCCAGTGCGAAGCCGACTGAGGGCGCGCGCATGTCGGCGTCGACGAGCAGCACACGACTTCCGTCGCGCGCGAGCGCATCGGCCAGGGCGATGGCCACGGACGTGCGCCCCGGCGCACCCGGCGGTCCCCATACGGCGACGACGCGACCCCTGCCCCCAGCCAGCATGGGCTGGCGCGACACGTCGGCGCGCGATGGCGCGGCCGGTGCCTGCCGCTGCAGGCACTCGGCTATCGACGCGGCGGTGCGTCGTGCGTCAGGCCCGGCAAGGAGGCACTCCTGCACGCCGAGCGCTGCGAGGCCGCGTCCATCGTCGTCTGGGCCGACGCGCACGCCGACAACCATGCGGCCGCCCGCCTGCAGTGCGTCGACCGCACTGCGCGTCAGGCGGGGCACGGCGTCAGTGAGCACCACTGCGGCACTCGGCTCGGCGGCAGCGCTGGCGAGCAGGTCGGCCGTGTCGACGCAGCGCCGCACGATGCGCAGCCCGTGGTCCGACGCGCAGGCGACGAGCTCGGCCTCGTGCGGCAGTGCCGTCGCCGCCAGGATCACGCGGGTGCGCGGCCCGCTCATGCCGTGGCCGCCTGCGCTTCGAGCGGCACGGAGACCAAGTCGATGACCCCGCCGCGCACCGCCGAGACGACCGCCGGGACGGTCTCCTCCGGC
>CAYFLP010000019.1:0-18805 GCA_964344045.1 uncultured Bifidobacteriaceae bacterium | reverse complement strand
GTGGGTGATGGTCGCTCCCACCTGGCTCTTGATGTCGTCGCCTACGATCGGCAGGCCGGCCGCCTCGAACTTCGCGGCCCAGGCCGGGTCGCTCGCGATGAAGACGGGCAGGGCGTTGACGAACCCGCAACCGGCATCGATGGCGCACTGGGCGTAGAACTTCGCGGCCTCTTCCGAGCCGACGGGCAGGTAGCACACGACGATGTCGGCGCGCGCATCCTTCAGTGCCTGGACAACGTCGACCGGAGCCGCGTCGGACTCGACGATGGTCTCGCGGTAGTACTTGCCGAGGCCGTCGAGCGTGTGACCGCGCTGCACGGTGACTCCCGTCGCCGGGACGTCGCAGATCTTGATCGTGTTGTTCTCGGAGGCATTGATCGCGTCCGCGAGCTCGTTGCCGACCTTCTTGCCGTCGACGTCGAACGCTGCAACGAACTTGACGTCACCCACGTGATACGGGCCGAAGACGACGTGCATGAGCCCGGGCACGCGCGCATCGGCGTCGGCGTCCTTGTAGTACTCGACTCCCTGCACGAGCGACGAGGCGCAGTTGCCCACACCGACGATCGCTACGCGGATCTCATTGCCTGTGCTGCTGGTCATTCAGGTGCCTACTTTCGCTTCGTCGTCGCAGCGGATGCGCTGCCCGGTTGTGCCTGCTTGCGTACCTGCCGTGCCTGCCTGCGCGCCTGACGAGCTCCCCGCTCGGTGTCGATGAGCTCCTCGAGCCACCCCACCTCGCGCTCCGCGCCTTCGATCCCGTGGCGCTGGAGGCGCTCGGAGTACATGTCCATGCGCTCGCTCGTGCGCGAGATCGACTCCTCGAGGGCCTTCAGCCGCTCCTCCAGGCGTGCACGCCGGCCTTCGAGGATGCGCAGCCGCACCTGCGCGTCGGTGCGCGAGAAGAAGGCCATGCGCGCCGCGAAGGCCTCGTCCTCCCAGGACTCCGGACCGGTGCTGTCGACCCAGTCGGCGAAGGCCTCCTTGCCGTCTGCCGTGAGGGCGTAGACGACGCGGGCGCGCTTGGTCGCGACGGTGACGGTCGATCCCAGCTCGCTGCGCGGCACGGAGTCCAGCTGCTCGACCCAGCCGCGATCGCTCAGGCGGTGCAGGCACGGGTAGAGGGAGCCGAAGGACAGCGCCCGGAAGGGACCGAGGATCGCGGTCAGCCGCTTGCGCAGCTCGTAGCCATGCAAGGGGCCGTCGGTGAGTACCCCGAGAACCGTGTGGTCGAGGACGTCCGGACGCTTGGCCATGCCCGGACGATATATCAAGTCGATATATCGAGCAAATCACCACGCCCCTCGGCCGCGCGCCCGGGGCCATGCACGAGAATCACGCCATGACTGCTGCGGGCGAGGCCTTCGACATCGTGTGGAACACGGCGGGCACCTACGAGGACATCCGGTACGAGACGACCGATGACGGGATCGCCAAGATCACGATCAACCGTCCCGAGGTGCACAACGCCTTCCGGCCGCAGACGATCGTCGAGATCTCCCACGCGCTCGAGGTAGCCCGGGAGGACGAGGGCATCGGCGTCATCATCCTCACGGGGGCGGGCGACAAGGCCTTCTGCTCGGGCGGCGACCAGCGCGTTCGGGGAGACTCCGGCTACAAGCTCGACTCCGGCGCCACCGGCCGCTTCCACGTGACCGACCTGCACGTGCAGATGCGCCGCTGCCCCAAGCCCATCGTCGCCATGGTCGCCGGCTGGGCGATAGGCGGCGGTCACGTCCTGCACATCGTGGCCGACCTGACGATCGCGGCAGACAACGCGAAGTTCGGCCAGGTGGGCCCCAAGGTCGGATCCTTCGACGGCGGATTCGGGGCCAGCTCCCTGGCGCAGCTGGTCGGCATGAAGAAGGCCAAGGAGATCTGGTTCCTGTGCCGGCAGTACGACGCGGCCCAGGCCCTGGAGATGGGCCTCGTCAACGCCGTCGTGCCCCTTGAGCGGCTCGAGGCGGAGACCGTCCAATGGTGCCGCGAGATGCTCGCGGTCTCGCCGTTCTCGCTGCGCCTGCTCAAGGCGAGCTTCCATGCGGCCGAGGACGGGTATGCGGGCTTGCAGCAACTCGCGCATGACACCAACCTGCTGTTCTACGGTACGGCTGAGGCCCAGGAGGGGCGCAACTCCTTCAAGGACAAGCGCACCCCCGACTTCACGCAGTTCCCGCGACGTCCCTGAACCTGGAAGAAGGCCCCGATGCTGTCCCTTGCGACCTTGCTGGAAGACAGCGCGAGGACCTATCCCGATCGCATCGCCGTGATCCAAGGCGACCGGCGCCTTACCTACGCAGAGACGGACGCACTCGCCCGCCGGGTCGCGTCCGTGCTGCACGCACGTGGCGTCCAGCGAGGCGACCGAGTCGTGCTTGCCTGCCCGAACATCCCCGAGTTCCCGGTCATCTACTACGGGATCCTCAAGGCCGGCGCGGTCGTCGTGCCCATCAACGTCCTGCTGAAGTCGGACGAGATCGAATACCACCTGACCGACGCCGGCGCCAAGGCCTTCTTCTGCTTCGCCGGCACCCCTGAGCTGGCACTGGGCAAGGAGGGCCGCGAGGCCTTCGACCGCGTGCCGGGCTGCGAGAGCTTCATCCTCATCGGAGCCGCGGACGGCGTCGAGGGCGAGTCCTACGCAGAGGTCATCGCTGGCGGCGACCCCGGCTTCGAGTCGGTTCTCACCGCCGAGACCGACACCTCGGTGATCCTCTACACCTCCGGCACTACCGGCAAGCCCAAGGGCGCCGAGCTTTCGCACTCCAATCTCGTGCTCAATGCACTGGGCTGCAATCGCATGTTCCACACGCGCGACGAGAGCCCCGAGACGATGCTCGTCACGCTGCCGCTGTTCCACACCTTCGGCGCGACCGTGCTCATGAACGGCGGCTTCGCGAGTGCCGCTGCTCTCGTGCTCGTCCCCCGCTACAGCGGCGACCTCGCGCTGCAGCTCATGGTGGAGCACGACGTCACGGTCTTCGCCGGAGTGCCGACCATGTACTGGGGACTGCTCAACGCACTGACCGAGTCCACCGATGTGGCGCGCATCAAGCGCAATCTGCGCGTCGCCATGAGCGGTGGGGCCGCCCTCCCCCTGCAGATCCTGCGCGAATTCCAGGAGCGCTTCGGGGTCGGCATCCTCGAGGGCTACGGGCTGTCGGAGACGAGTCCGGTCGCCACCTTCAATCACCTCGGACGGCCCACGAAGGCCGGATCCATCGGCCAGCCCCTGTGGGGCGTCGAGGTGAAGCTCATCGACGACGAATGGAACACGCTCACCGACCCCGACGCCGTCGGCGAAGTCGCCATTCGCGGGTACCTGATCATGAAGGGCTACTTCAACCGTCCCGAGGCCACCGAAGCCGCGATCAAGGACGGCTGGTTCCGCACAGGCGACCTGGGCCGCATGGACTCCGACGGGTACTTCTACATCGTCGACCGCGCCAAGGACATGGTGATCCGCGGTGGCTTCAACGTCTACCCGCGCGAGGTCGAGGAAGTGCTGATGAAGCATCCGGCGGTTTCGCTGGCGGCCGTCATCGGCGTGCCCAGCGACGAGCACGGCGAGGAGATCAAGGCGTGCATCGTCAAGGTCGCAGGCGATCCCACCACCGAGCAGGAGCTCATCGACTACTGCCGGGAGAACCTTGCTGCCTACAAGTACCCGCGCATGGTGGAGTTCCTGCCCAGCCTGCCCATGACGAGCACCGGCAAGATCCTCAAGCGCGAGCTGCGCTAGGCCATCGCGTCCATCGGCAGCTCCAAGGTGAGGCAGGCGCCTCCGTTCGAGCCCTTCGCGAGGGCGACGCGACCCCCAGTCATGCCGGCCAGCATCGTCGTGCCGAGTCCTGGGAGGCCGTCCCCCGGGCCTGAGCCGTCGTCCTCGATGCGCAGGTAGAGGGCGGGGCCGTCCTGTACCCGTGCGGTGATGGCCACGTGCGTGGCCAGCCCATGACGGCAGGCATTGGCGATCCCCTCCTCGACGGCCCGGCCTGCTGCGAGGGCCACCGGGCCGCGCAGCGATGATGCGGTCTCGTCGCAGTCGACCTCGAAGGCACACAGGCCTTCCCACGGCGCGCACATCCGAGCGATCTCCTGCGGCAGGGTCGAGGACGTGTCCGACTCATGTTCGGGCAGCGGTGCGTCGAGGATCGCCAGGCTCGTCTCCAGCGCCCTGCGGAACTGCTCGACGTCGCCGCTCGAGGAGGCCTGCTCGATGGCCACTGCGCAGGAGATGAGCCGGGTCTGCACCGTGCCGTGCAGCATGCGCGCGGCCGACCGGGTGGCAATCGCCAGCTGGCGCGAACTGGCGATCTGGCGCATGCGCACCTCGTCCGTGTCGAGCCGGAAGGCGTCGATCACCTCCGTGCGCGAGCTGTCGAGGGACGCCAGCGCAGCAGGCATCACGACCGACAGCGCAACCGCGATCATGCCGCCCGCGAGGTCCGGCGACATCGTGAATGCCCGTCCGGCGACACGGTCGATGACGGCCAGGAAGCCCAGTGCCCAGGCTTGGGTGACGATCAACGCCACCGCGAACACCAGCGCATGCAGGCGTGGCACCGACCGCATGGCCGCGTTGCACAACGCCAGGAGGGCTCCGGCGCCCAGGGCCATCGCGACCGCAGCGCACAGGCCGGGCCAGAAGCCGAGGGCGTAAGTCCCCGCCGGGAGGTAGCCCACCGCGAGGATCACGATCGACGGCCAGGGCGCGAACTGCTGGTAGAGGACCAGCTTCGACAGGACCCTGCCGAGCCGAGGGGCCGCGTAACGCTCGTCCGTGGCGGCCCACAGCTGATGGCTGAGCGGTCGAACGGACGCCTCAGCGGTATCCCGGAGCGCCGCCGAGATGCGCCACCACTGCGTTATCGGAAGCAGCGGGTCACTTGTCGTCTCATCGCTCGCGAGCGCTGCGATGAGATCGGTGCGCATGCTGTCGACCGCCGGCCCCATTGCCTCCTCGACGGTCGAACGCAAGCGCATGGCTGCATCCGCCTCGCTGATCGAGGCGAGCTCCCACTGCACCGCCTCGTCGACCAGTCGGCGGCGTTCGGAGTCGAAGCGATCACGGGCCTCGAGGATCAGCGATGCCGTGACTCCCCACCACAGGCCGATGAGCGAGATGACGCCGATGCGCTGGGCCGCGGACTGCGTTGACGTCGCCACGAGCGCATCTCCCGCGAAGACGATGACGCTTCCGAAGACGACGCCGATTCCCAGGTGGAAGCCGAGCGCTTGCCAGGCCGGCACCGGGTGCATGGCACGCTCGCGCAGGAAGGAGGCATCTGCGATGAGCGCCCACAGGCCTGCCGCGGCCGATGCGAGAAGGCCGATGCCCAGCCACGCGGGGATGTCCGCGACCTCCACGCTTCCGGCGCCGATCTGACCGCCCGTGAGGCCGACGATGAGGGTGTTGAGGGACGCCCCGACGACGAACGCCTGCCACGAGATGGCCCAGCGGCCACCGATGCGCACCTGCCACGCAGGCGCCGGCGCCCGGCTACTCGCGGCGGACACGGGTCGAGCCGATCAGTTCGTAGTACGCCTGCGTGATGAGGACGCGCGGATTGTCCGTTGCCTCAGGGGTGAGCTCCAGCTGCTTGATCAGCCGGGTGATCGCCTTCTCCACCGCAGCGGGCGTGAGGGAACGGCGGCGGGCGATCTCCGTGTTGGAGTAGCCCTCCGCCACGAGCCGCATGATCTCGACCTGGTTGTCGCTCAACTTCCGTCCGCCCGATACCCGCGCCTCCGGCGCCGCCGCGCGCTTTCCGCCCGGCGCGGCAAGGACCTCCCCGATCGCGGACTCGAGGGTGTTCGCGTCAGACACCTCGCGCTTCGACAGGTAGACGGCACCCGCCGGCAGGTCTCGGTTCGCACCCAGCAGTCGTGGATCGGAGTACGAGGAGAGGATGACGATGGCCAGGGCCGGCAGTTGCTTGCGCAGGCCGAAGGCGAGGTCGATGCCCGTCGGGCCGGTGCCGAGGTCGAGGTCGAGGACGGCAAGGTCGGGCGCGAAGTCGACGACGGCGCGCATGGCAGCTGCCGAGCTCGGGCAGTCGCGCACGTCCTGTGCTCCCAGCGTGCGCAGGGTGCGCACGAGCAGGAACCGCGTGAAGTCGTCGTCATCGACCACCAGGGCCTTCATGCCTGCGTGCCTCCCGTGCCTGATCGCGTGTGTCGCCAGGCTAGGCGCGCCCGGGCCCTGCCGGAAGCCCGAGGCCTAGGACGGGGGGATACCCCCTCGGCCCCAGGGGGCGTGCCTGGCCTTCGGAAATTGGGGTTGCACGGCGTCCTGCTGTACCGTCACAGTGGTGACTTCCCCCGAAACTCGCTCTACCACCACCTTCGCCGACCTGGGCCTGCGCCCTGAGCTCCTCCAGGCCCTGTCCGGCCTCGGCTACGAAGAGCCCACCCCGATCCAGGCAGCGAGCATCCCGACCCTCGTCGGCGGCTCGGACCTGCTCGGCCAGGCGGCCACCGGAACAGGCAAGACGGCGGCATTCGCCCTGCCCATCCTGGACGTCCTCGACGACGGCAACCGCGGAAAGCAGCCGGCCGCGCTCGTGCTCGTGCCGACTCGCGAGCTCGCCCTCCAGGTGTCGCAGGCGTTCCACAGCTACGGACGCGCGCTCGGCGCCCGCATCGTCGCCATCTACGGCGGCGCACCCGCACGCCACCAGATCGATGCACTCCGCCGGGGTGTCGATGTCGTCGTCGCCACGCCTGGCCGGGCGATCGACCTGAGCAACCGCGGTGAGCTCCGCCTCGACCGGGTGCGCACCGTCGTGCTCGACGAGGCCGACGAGATGCTCGAGATGGGCTTCATCGAGGACATCGAGGAGATCCTCGCCAAGACTCCGTCCGACCGGCAGACCGTCCTGTTCTCCGCGACGATGCCCAAGCGCATCGACAAGCTCGCCTCGCAGCACCTGCGTCACCCCGAGCGCATCTCGATCCGCTCCAAGGAGCATGTCGACGACGAGATGCCGCGCGTGCGCCAGGCCGCATTCGCCGTGACACGCGCCAACAAGGCAGCAGCGCTCGGGCGGATCCTCGACGCAGAGGATCCGACTGCGGCCATCGTGTTCTGCCGCACCCGCGGTGGCGTCGACGACCTCACCGACCTGCTCACCTCGCGCGGATACCAGGCCGAGGCCCTGCATGGCGGCCTCACCCAGGATCAGCGCGATCGGGTGATGGGCCGGCTGCGCAGCGGCACCACCGAGCTGCTGATCGCCACCGACGTTGCCGCACGAGGCATCGACGTCGACCTGCTCACGCACGTCGTCAACTACGACCTACCCGTAAGTCCCGAGGCCTATGTGCATCGCATCGGCCGGGTCGGCCGCGCAGGCCGCGAGGGCACCGCGCTCAGCCTGGTCGAGCCGCGCGAGCGCCGCCTCCTCACTGCCATCGAGAAGCTGCTCGGCGGCAGGATCCCCGTCGAGAAGATCCCGACCACGAACGATGTCCGCCAATTGCGACTGCGCCGCACGCGCGACTCCATCGACGCCCTGCTCAATGACGACGATGCTGTCCTGCGCATCGAGGCCTACCGCGAGTCGCTCGAGGAGATGCTGGCCGAGCGCGACGCGACCGAGGTGGCCCTCGCCGCGTTCGCCTTGATCCACGAGGCAACGCAGGGAGGTGCGGCGGCCGAGGACGACCACGACTTCTCGGCGACCTTCGAGGATGCTCCGAAGTCGGGGAAGAAGCGCGGCACTGATAGGGCTGATCGATCGGCGCCCACGTCATCGGGCGACAAGGGCGATCGCGGACCGAAGAAGCATGAGAAGCTCACCGGGCCCACGACCCGCGTGTTCTTCTCCCTCGGGCGCAAGGCAGGCGTCACCCCCGGCGACCTCGTCGGGGCGATAACGGGCGAAGCCGGGCTCAAGGGCAAGGAGATCGGCACCATCAGCGTGCACGAGCTGTTCTCCATGGTCGAGGTGCCCGCCGACAAGGCCCGCAAGGTCGTCAAGGGCCTGCAGGGCGTGAAGATCCGCGGCCGCAAGACGCTCGTGCGCCTCGACCGCGACGCCGACCGGCGCTAGGCGAAGCGCGCGCGAATCGAGCGTTCGCGAAGCCAGGCGTAGAGCACGGCTCCGAAGACCACGCCGGCGACGTAGCCGGCATCCCCGCCGTCGAGCGCGTTGCGCGACACCCACCCGAGCCAGCCGAGAGCGTCAGGATGCGCGGCGGCGATCTGGTTGCCCAACGGGGTTGCGGTGAAGGGCAGCAGCAGGATGAAGCCGACGACGAAGGCCGCGGCGGCCGCACGCGGCGTGATGGTCGGGACATTCCAGGGCCGGCGCTCGTGGCGGCGGTGGAGCAGCTCGACGATGACGACGCCGAACCATGGAGCCGTGTAGTACCCGGCAAGGAGCACGACGTCAGAGGTCAGGTCGCCCAACTGGGTGTTGCGGCTGACCAGTGCCATGCCGAGGCCGCACGCCGACACGATGAGCGAGCACGCGATGCGAGGCAGCTTCATGCCCATCTGCCGCAGGCTCAGGCCGGCACTGAAGTCGTTGAAGGCATTCGCCGTGGCGAGGGACACTCCCAGGGCGACCAGGGCGATCACCGCGCCGACTCCGCCTCCGAGCACGTCCTCGATGCGTTGCATGGGGTTCGCGAGTGCCGCGTCGTCCGAGAGCCAGGCACCCAGGCCGCTGAGCACCAGCAGCGGCACGGTCATGCCGACGAACACCCACCCGAAGATGCCACGCGCCGAGGTCTTCTCGGGAAGTACCCGTGACAGGTCGCACGCCTGAACCGTCCATGAGATCGACATGCTCAGGCCCAGTCCGACCGCAACGAGGACCTGCCCCATCGGGACGCCATCCACTCCCGCCGGTGCAGGCGCGGGTGCGATGTCGGCCGAGCAGTAGATGAGCCAGATGCTCACGACGAGCATGATCGAGCTCAGGGCGAAGCCCAGGATTCGCATGAGGCGCAGTCCGAAGACCACCACCGAGACCTCGATGGCGACCACTGCGGCCAGCGCCACCAGGAAGGGGACGCCCAGCGAACTTGCGAGGGCATCGACGCCGAACAGGTCGTTGAGTGCGTTGTAGGCGATCAGGCTCGCGATGAGGAAGACCTGCGGGACGACGTTGAGTGCGCCGAAGGCAAGCCTGCCCAGCGGCATCGTGGCCATGCCGGTGCGCGGGCCCCAGATCGAGATGAGCGCGACGGCGAGAGTCCCCAGGACAACGCCGATCGCAAGGCCCGTGAATCCGAAGGCGAATCCCGGCCCCGCGCTGCCGCCTGCCGCGACCATGCCGGTGATGACCGTGCCGGGGGCCAGCAGCACGCCGGCCCAGGTGGCTGCCAGGCCTCGCGGCGATCCCTCGCGCGCATCCTCCGGCAGGCGGGCGTCGTCACCACCAGGATGCGGTGCATCGTCGACCGCCACCGCACCCGGGAGGGGGTCGTTCACCGTCATGCCGGGACGCTAGCAGCGGTTGCCCGACACCAGTCCGGCGTTTCCCTCGCGTACGTGTCATTCCCGCGCGCGGGAATGACACGTACGCGAGGGAAACGCCGGACTGGTGTCGGGCAACCGCTGCTAGCGTCCCGGCATGACGGTGAACGACCCCCTCCCGGGTGCGGTGGCGGTCGACGATGCACCGCATCCTGGTGGTGACGACGCCCGCCTGCCGGAGGATGCGCGCGAGGGATCGCCGCGAGGCCTGGCAGCCACCTGGGCCGGCGTGCTGCTGGCCCCCGGCACGGTCATCACCGGCATGGTCGCGGCAGGCGGCAGCGCGGGGCCGGGATTCGCCTTCGGATTCACGGGCCTTGCGATCGGCGTTGTCCTGGGGACTCTCGCCGTCGCGCTCATCTCGATCTGGGGCCCGCGCACCGGCATGGCCACGATGCCGCTGGGCAGGCTTGCCTTCGGCGCACTCAACGTCGTCCCGCAGGTCTTCCTCATCGCGAGCCTGATCGCCTACAACGCACTCAACGACCTGTTCGGCGTCGATGCCCTCGCAAGTTCGCTGGGCGTCCCCTTCCTGGTGGCGCTGGCCGCAGTGGTCGCCATCGAGGTCTCGGTGGTGGTCTTCGGACTGCGCCTCATGCGAATCCTGGGCTTCGCCCTGAGCTCGATCATGCTCGTCGTGAGCATCTGGCTCATCTACTGCTCGGCCGACATCGCACCCGCGCCTGCACCGGCGGGAGTGGATGGCGTCCCGATGGGGCAGGTCCTCGTTGCGGTCGGACTGGGCCTGAGCATGTCGATCTCATGGACGGTTCAGGCGTGCGACCTGTCACGGGTACTTCCCGAGAAGACCTCGGCGCGTGGCATCTTCGGGTGGGTGTTCGTCGGCATGACCGTGCCGCTGCTGGTGCTCAGCGGCCTGGGTGCCTGGCTCTCGGACGACGCGGCACTCGCGAACCCCATGCAACGCATCGAGGACGTGCTCGGAGGCGGAGTCGGCGCGGTGATCGCCCTGGTCGCCCTGGGAGTGTCCCTCGCCACGGCGAATGCCTTCAACGACTTCAGTGCCGGCCTGAGCCTGCGGCAGATGGGCATGAAGCTGCCTCGCATCGCGTGCTCGCTCATCGTGTCGGCGTGCGGCCTCGGCATGGCACTGGTCAGCCGCAACACCCAGTTGGGCGACCTGACCTCTGACGTCGTGCTCCTTGCCGGGTACTACACGGCTCCATGGTTCGGCGTCGTCATCGTCGAGCTGCTCCACCGCCGCCACGAGCGCCGGCCCTGGAATGTCCCGACCATCACGCCGCGTGCGGCCGCCGCGGCCTTCGTCGTCGGCTTCATCCTGCTGCTGCCCTTCACCGCAACCCCGTTGGGCAACCAGATCGCCGCCGCGCATCCTGACGCTCTCGGCTGGCTCGGGTGGGTGTCGCGCAACGCGCTCGACGGCGGGGATGCCGGCTACGTCGCCGGCGTGGTCTTCGGAGCCGTGCTCTACGCCTGGCTTCGCGAACGCTCGATTCGCGCGCGCTTCGCCTAGCGCCGGTCGGCGTCGCGGTCGAGGCGCACGAGCGTCTTGCGGCCGCGGATCTTCACGCCCTGCAGGCCCTTGACGACCTTGCGGGCCTTGTCGGCGGGCACCTCGACCATGGAGAACAGCTCGTGCACGCTGATGGTGCCGATCTCCTTGCCCTTGAGCCCGGCTTCGCCCGTTATCGCCCCGACGAGGTCGCCGGGGGTGACGCCTGCCTTGCGCCCGAGGGAGAAGAACACGCGGGTCGTGGGCCCGGTGAGCTTCTCATGCTTCTTCGGTCCGCGATCGCCCTTGTCGCCCGATGACGTGGGCGCCGATCGATCAGCCCTATCAGTGCCGCGCTTCTTCCCCGACTTCGGAGCATCCTCGAAGGTCGCCGAGAAGTCGTGGTCGTCCTCGGCCGCCGCACCTCCCTGCGTTGCCTCGTGGATCAAGGCGAACGCGGCGAGGGCCACCTCGGTCGCGTCGCGCTCGGCCAGCATCTCCTCGAGCGACTCGCGGTAGGCCTCGATGCGCAGGACAGCATCGTCGTCATTGAGCAGGGCGTCGATGGAGTCGCGCGTGCGGCGCAGTCGCAATTGGCGGACATCGTTCGTGGTCGGGATCTTCTCGACGGGGATCCTGCCGCCGAGCAGCTTCTCGATGGCAGTGAGGAGGCGGCGCTCGCGCGGCTCGACCAGGCTGAGCGCGGTGCCCTCGCGGCCTGCGCGGCCGACCCGGCCGATGCGATGCACATAGGCCTCGGGACTTACGGGTAGGTCGTAGTTGACGACGTGCGTGAGCAGGTCGACGTCGATGCCTCGTGCGGCAACGTCGGTGGCGATCAGCAGCTCGGTGGTGCCGCTGCGCAGCCGGCCCATCACCCGATCGCGCTGATCCTGGGTGAGGCCGCCATGCAGGGCCTCGGCCTGGTATCCGCGCGAGGTGAGCAGGTCGGTGAGGTCGTCGACGCCACCGCGGGTGCGGCAGAACACGATGGCCGCAGTCGGATCCTCTGCGTCGAGGATCCGCCCGAGCGCTGCTGCCTTGTTGGCGCGTGTCACGGCGAATGCGGCCTGGCGCACGCGCGGCATCTCGTCGTCGACATGCTCCTTGGAGCGGATCGAGATGCGCTCGGGGTGACGCAGGTGCTGCGAGGCGAGCTTGTCGATGCGCTTGGGCATCGTCGCGGAGAACAGGACGGTCTGCCGGTCGGACGGAGTCTTGGCGAGGATCTCCTCGATGTCCTCGATGAAGCCCATCTCGAGCATCTCGTCGGCCTCGTCGAGCACGACGGTGCGCACCCGGTCGAGGCGGAGCTCACCGCGGTTGCTCAGGTCGATCGCCCGGCCAGGCGTGGCGACGACGACATCGACACCCCGGCGGAGTGCATCGATCTGGTGGCGTGCGGGTGCGCCGCCGTAGATGGCGACGATGCGGGCGCCGAGCGCGCGTCCGTAGCTGTGGAACGCCTGCGACACCTGGAGGGCGAGCTCGCGAGTCGGCACGAGCACGAGCGCGGCCGGCTGCTTTCCGCGGTTGCCGTCGTCGAGGACGTCCAGGATGGGCAGGGCGAATGCCGCCGTCTTGCCTGTTCCGGTGGCCGCCTGGCCGAGCAGGTCCGAGCCGCCGACGAGGGTCGGGATGCTCGCTGCCTGGATCGGGGTGGGCTCTTCGTAGCCGAGGCCGGACAGGGCCTGGAGGAGCTCAGGGCGCAGGCCCAGGTCGGCGAAGGTGGTGGTAGAGCGAGTTTCGGGGGAAGTCACCACTGTGACGGTACAGCAGGACGCCGTGCAACCCCAATTTCCGAAGGCCAGGCACGCCCCCTGGGGCCGAGGGGGTATCCCCCCGTCCTAGGCCTCGGGCTTCCGGCAGGGCCCGGGCGCGCCTAGCCTGGCGACACACGCGATCAGGCACGGGAGGCACGCAGGCATGAAGGCCCTGGTGGTCGATGACGACGACTTCACGCGGTTCCTGCTCGTGCGCACCCTGCGCACGCTGGGAGCACAGGACGTGCGCGACTGCCCGAGCTCGGCAGCTGCCATGCGCGCCGTCGTCGACTTCGCGCCCGACCTTGCCGTCCTCGACCTCGACCTCGGCACCGGCCCGACGGGCATCGACCTCGCCTTCGGCCTGCGCAAGCAACTGCCGGCCCTGGCCATCGTCATCCTCTCCTCGTACTCCGATCCACGACTGCTGGGTGCGAACCGAGACCTGCCGGCGGGTGCCGTCTACCTGTCGAAGCGCGAGGTGTCTGACGCGAACACCCTCGAGTCCGCGATCGGGGAGGTCCTTGCCGCGCCGGGCGGAAAGCGCGCGGCGGCGCCGGAGGCGCGGGTATCGGGCGGACGGAAGTTGAGCGACAACCAGGTCGAGATCATGCGGCTCGTGGCGGAGGGCTACTCCAACACGGAGATCGCCCGCCGCCGTTCCCTCACGCCCGCTGCGGTGGAGAAGGCGATCACCCGGCTGATCAAGCAGCTGGAGCTCACCCCTGAGGCAACGGACAATCCGCGCGTCCTCATCACGCAGGCGTACTACGAACTGATCGGCTCGACCCGTGTCCGCCGCGAGTAGCCGGGCGCCGGCGCCTGCGTGGCAGGTGCGCATCGGTGGCCGCTGGGCCATCTCGTGGCAGGCGTTCGTCGTCGGGGCGTCCCTCAACACCCTCATCGTCGGCCTCACGGGCGGTCAGATCGGCGCCGGAAGCGTGGAGGTCGCGGACATCCCCGCGTGGCTGGGCATCGGCCTTCTCGCATCGGCCGCGGCAGGCCTGTGGGCGCTCATCGCAGATGCCTCCTTCCTGCGCGAGCGTGCCATGCACCCGGTGCCGGCCTGGCAAGCGCTCGGCTTCCACCTGGGAATCGGCGTCGTCTTCGGAAGCGTCATCGTCTTCGCGGGAGATGCGCTCGTGGCGACGTCAACGCAGTCCGCGGCCCAGCGCATCGGCGTCATCTCGCTCATCGGCCTGTGGTGGGGAGTCACGGCATCGCTGATCCTCGAGGCCCGTGATCGCTTCGACTCCGAACGCCGCCGACTGGTCGACGAGGCGGTGCAGTGGGAGCTCGCCTCGATCAGCGAGGCGGATGCAGCCATGCGCTTGCGTTCGACCGTCGAGGAGGCAATGGGGCCGGCGGTCGACAGCATGCGCACCGATCTCATCGCAGCGCTCGCGAGCGATGAGACGACAAGTGACCCGCTGCTTCCGATAACGCAGTGGTGGCGCATCTCGGCGGCGCTCCGGGATACCGCTGAGGCGTCCGTTCGACCGCTCAGCCATCAGCTGTGGGCCGCCACGGACGAGCGTTACGCGGCCCCTCGGCTCGGCAGGGTCCTGTCGAAGCTGGTCCTCTACCAGCAGTTCGCGCCCTGGCCGTCGATCGTGATCCTCGCGGTGGGCTACCTCCCGGCGGGGACTTACGCCCTCGGCTTCTGGCCCGGCCTGTGCGCTGCGGTCGCGATGGCCCTGGGCGCCGGAGCCCTCCTGGCGTTGTGCAACGCGGCCATGCGGTCGGTGCCACGCCTGCATGCGCTGGTGTTCGCGGTGGCGTTGATCGTCACCCAAGCCTGGGCACTGGGCTTCCTGGCCGTCATCGACCGTGTCGCCGGACGGGCATTCACGATGTCGCCGGACCTCGCGGGCGGCATGATCGCGGTTGCGCTGTCGGTCGTGATGCCTGCTGCGCTGGCGTCCCTCGACAGCTCGCGCACGGAGGTGATCGACGCCTTCCGGCTCGACACGGACGAGGTGCGCATGCGCCAGATCGCCAGTTCGCGCCAGCTGGCGATTGCCACCCGGTCGGCCGCGCGCATGCTGCACGGCACGGTGCAGACCCGGCTCATCTCCTGCGCAGTGGCCATCGAGCAGGCCTCCTCGAGCGGCGACGTCGAGCAGTTCCGCAGGGCGCTGGAGACGAGCCTGGCGATCCTCGACGCACCGCTGCCCGAACATGAGTCGGACACGTCCTCGACCCTGCCGCAGGAGATCGCTCGGATGTGCGCGCCGTGGGAAGGCCTGTGTGCCTTCGAGGTCGACTGCGACGAGACCGCATCATCGCTGCGCGGCCCGGTGGCCCTCGCAGCAGGCCGGGCCGTCGAGGAGGGGATCGCCAATGCCTGCCGTCATGGGCTGGCCACGCACGTGGCCATCACCGCACGGGTACAGGACGGCCCCGCCCTCTACCTGCGCATCGAGGACGACGGCTCAGGCCCGGGGGACGGCCTCCCAGGACTCGGCACGACGATGCTGGCCGGCATGACTGGGGGTCGCGTCGCCCTCGCGAAGGGCTCGAACGGAGGCGCCTGCCTCACCTTGGAGCTGCCGATGGACGCGATGGCCTAGCGCAGCTCGCGCTTGAGGATCTTGCCGGTGCTCGTCATGGGCAGGCTGGGCAGGAACTCCACCATGCGCGGGTACTTGTAGGCAGCAAGGTTCTCCCGGCAGTAGTCGATGAGCTCCTGCTCGGTGGTGGGATCGCCTGCGACCTTGACGATGCACGCCTTGATCTCCTCGCCGTGCTCGTCGCTGGGCACGCCGATGACGGCCGCCAGCGAAACCGCCGGATGCTTCATCAGCACTTCCTCGACCTCGCGCGGGTAGACGTTGAAGCCACCGCGGATCACCATGTCCTTGGCGCGGTCGACGATGTAGAAGTACCCGTCGGAGTCCATGCGGCCCAGGTCGCCTGTGCGGAACCAGCCGTCCTTGATCGCGGCTTCGGTGGCCTCGGGACGGTTGAAGTAGCCCTTCATGATCAGGTACCCGCGAATGGCGACTTCGCCGACGGCGTCGGGGTCGGTGAGCGTGTTCCATTCGTCGTCGATGAGCTTCACCTCGACGCCCCACAGGGGCTGGCCGATGGATCCGGCCTTCGTGGGCCGTCCGAGGTGATTGAAGGTGGCGACCGGACTCGTCTCCGACAGCCCGTAGCCCTCGAGGATGCCGACCCCGAAGCGCTCCTGGAATTCGCGCAGGATCTGCAGGGGGAGGGCGGCCCCACCGCTCATGGCGACGCGCAGATTGCGCTTGATGCGCGCCACATCGGTGGACTCGGTCAGTGCGTTGAGCAGTCCCCAGTACATGGTCGGCACTCCGGCGAAGACCGTGACGTCGTGCTCCACCATGAGCTGCAGCGCGAGGTCGCCGCTGTAGCGGGGGACGAGCACGAGAGCAGCGGCACTCGCGAAGCCGCCGTTCATGAGCACGGTCGCGCCGAAGGTGTGGAACAGCGGCAGCGTGACGAGCATCGTCTCGGGGCTCTCGTCGCGCGTGTGGAACATGCGATTGCAGCCCAGTGCATTGAGCACGAGATTGGAGTGCGAAAGCTCGGCGCCCTTGGGCTTGCCGGTAGTGCCGGAGGTGTAGAGGATCACCGAGGTGTCGGTCTCGGCGGTGAGAACCGACTCGAAGCCGGGGTCGCCGCCAGCGATGACCTCTGCGTAGGACTCGCCCTCGACGCCGTCCGCGGCTCCGATGAGGATGAAGCTCTCGCAGCCCGGCACGCGGTCGAAGGCCTCGCGGCCCTCCTTGCCCAGTGCCAGCTCAGGGGTGCCGGCGAAGCAGAAGAAGGCCTTGGCGCCGGCGTCGGTCAGGTGGTATTCGATCTCGTCCGACTTCAGCAGGACGTTGATGGGCACGACGACCGCGCCGGCCTTGAGGATCCCGTAGTAGATGACCGGGAACTCGGGGATGTTCGGGCAGGCAAGCACGACTCGGTCGCCTCGCTGGACGCCACGTGCGTGCAGCACGGACGCGACCCGGCGGGCGAGTGCGTCCGTCTCTGCGTAGGTAAGGCGCCGGTCGCCTTGGATCACGGCGATGCGATCGGGATAGGTCCTCGCGCTGTCTTCCAGCAAGGTCGCAAGGGACAGCATCGGGGCCTTCTTCCAGGTTCAGGGACGTCGCGGGAACTGCGTGAAGTCGGGGGTGCGCTTGTCCTTGAAGGAGTTGCGCCCCTCCTGGGCCTCAGCCGTACCGTAGAACAGCAGGTTGGTGTCATGCGCGAGTTGCTGCAAGCCCGCATACCCGTCCTCGGCCGCATGGAAGCTCGCCTTGAGCAGGCGCAGCGAGAACGGCGAGACCGCGAGCATCTCGCGGCACCATTGGACGGTCTCCGCCTCGAGCCGCTCAAGGGGCACGACGGCGTTGACGAGGCCCATCTCGAGGGCCTCGGCTGCGCTGTACTGCCGGCACAGGAACCAGATCTCCTTGGCCTTCTTCATGCCGACCAGCTGCGCCAGGGAGCTGGCCCCGAATCCGCCGTCGAAGGATCCGACCTTGGGGCCCACCTGGCCGAACTTCGCGTTGTCTGCCGCGATCGTCAGGTCGGCCACGATGTGCAGGACGTGACCGCCGCCTATCGCCCAGCCGGCGACCATGGCGACGATGGGCTTGGGGCAGCGGCGCATCTGCACGTGCAGGTCGGTCACGTGGAAGCGGCCGGTGGCGCCGGAGTCGAGCTTGTAGCCGGAGTCTCCCCGAACGCGCTGGTCGCCGCCCGAGCAGAAGGCCTTGTCGCCCGCCCCCGTGAGGATGATGACGCCGATGCCCTCGTCCTCCCGGGCTACCTCGAGCGCGTGGGAGATCTCGACGATCGTCTGCGGCCGGAAGGCGTTGTGCACCTCGGGACGGTTGATCGTGATCTTGGCGATCCCGTCATCGGTCGTCTCGTACCGGATGTCCTCGTAGGTGCCCGCCGTGTTCCACACGATGTCGAAGGCCTCGCCCGCAGCAGTCATGGCGTGATTCTCGTGCATGGCCCCGGGCGCGCGGCCGAGGGGCGTGGTGATTTGCTCGATATATCGACTTGATATATCGTCCGGGCATGGCCAAGCGTCCGGACGTCCTCGACCACACGGTTCTCGGGGTACTCACCGACGGCCCCTTGCATGGCTACGAGCTGCGCAAGCGGCTGACCGCGATCCTCGGTCCCTTCCGGGCGCTGTCCTTCGGCTCCCTCTACCCGTGCCTGCACCGCCTGAGCGATCGCGGCTGGGTCGAGCAGCTGGACTCCGTGCCGCGCAGCGAGCTGGGATCGACCGTCACCGTCGCGACCAAGCGCGCCCGCGTCGTCTACGCCCTCACGGCAGACGGCAAGGAGGCCTTCGCCGACTGGGTCGACAGCACCGGTCCGGAGTCCTGGGAGGACGAGGCCTTCGCGGCGCGCATGGCCTTCTTCTCGCGCACCGACGCGCAGGTGCGGCTGCGCATCCTCGAAGGCCGGCGTGCACGCCTGGAGGAGCGGCTGAAGGCCCTCGAGGAGTCGATCTCGCGCACGAGCGAGCGCATGGACATGTACTCCGAGCGCCTCCAGCGCCACGGGATCGAAGGCGCGGAGCGCGAGGTGGGGTGGCTCGAGGAGCTCATCGACACCGAGCGGGGAGCTCGTCAGGCGCGCAGGCAGGCACGGCAGGTACGCAAGCAGGCACAACCGGGCAGCGCATCCGCTGCGACGACGAAGCGAAAGTAGGCACCTGAATGACCAGCAGCACAGGCAATGAGATCCGCGTAGCGATCGTCGGTGTGGGCAACTGCGCCTCGTCGCTCGTGCAGGGAGTCGAGTACTACAAGGACGCCGACGCCGATGCGCGCGTGCCCGGGCTCATGCACGTCGTCTTCGGCCCGTATCACGTGGGTGACGTCAAGTTCGTTGCAGCGTTCGACGTCGACGGCAAGAAGGTCGGCAACGAGCTCGCGGACGCGATCAATGCCTCCGAGAACAACACGATCAAGATCTGCGACGTCCCGGCGACGGGAGTCACCGTGCAGCGCGGTCACACGCTCGACGGCCTCGGCAAGTACTACCGCGAGATGGTCGCCGAGTCGGACGCCCAGCCGGTGGATGTCG
>CAYFLP010000018.1:17658-19256 GCA_964344045.1 uncultured Bifidobacteriaceae bacterium | reverse complement strand
TGATCACCGTGAGGGCGAGCAGCACGCTCATCGGTCGTCCCGGCGGTGGCGCGGGTCGCCCCGGTTTCGGTGGCGGTCCGGGTGGTCCCGGTGGTGCCGGCCGTGGTCCGGGTGGGCCGGGCTTCGGTGGCGGTCCGGGGCGTCCCGGTGGCGGTGGACCGGGCGGTCGCGGCTCGGCCGCGGGTGCGTTCGGTCGCCCGGGTGGACGTCCGTCGCGCGGCCGCAAGTCCAAGCGCGCCAAGCGCCAGGAATTCGACAACATGCAGGCGCCGATCATGGATGGCGTGCGCATCAAGCGCGGTCAGGGCGACGTCGTTCGCCTGCCACGCGGTGCGAGCCTGACCGATTTCGCCGAGAAGATCGATGCCATGCCGGCAGACCTGGTGAAGGTGCTGATCGGCCTGGGGGAGATGGTCACGGCCACCCAGTCCATCGACGACGACACCCTGCGCCTGCTCGGCAGTGAGCTGAACTACGACGTGCAGGTCGTCTCGCCCGAGGACGAGGATCGCGAGCTGCTCGAGCAGTACGACCTCGAGTTCGGCGAGGACGAAGGCGACGAGTCCGATCTGGAGATCCGCCCGCCGGTCGTCACCGTCATGGGCCACGTCGACCATGGCAAGACCAAGCTGCTCGACGCGATCCGCAAGACCAACGTGGTCAGCGGAGAGGCCGGCGGCATCACGCAGCACATCGGCGCCTACCAGGTCATCGCGCACAGCGGCGGCGTCGAGCGACCGATCACGTTCATCGACACCCCCGGTCACGAGGCCTTCACGGCCATGCGTGCCCGCGGTGCGCAGGTCACCGACATCTCGATCCTCGTGGTCGCTGCCGACGACGGCGTGAAGCCGCAGACCATCGAGGCGCTCAATCACGCGCAGGCCGCCGGCGTGCCCATCGTGGTCGCTGTCAACAAGGTCGACAAGGAAGGCGCTGACCCGGCCAAGGTGCGCGGTCAGCTGACCGAGTACGGGCTCGTGGCAGAGGAGTACGGCGGCGACACGATGTTCGTCGACGTTTCCGCGAAGCAGGGCGTGGGCATCGACGAGTTGCTCGAAGCGGTGCTGCTGACCGCCGATGCCGCACTCGACCTGCGCGCCAACCCCCATCAGGACGCACAGGGCGTGGCCATCGAGGCCCACCTCGACCGTGGCCGTGGCCCGGTGGCGACGGTTCTCGTCCAGCGCGGCACCCTGCGCACGGGCGACTCGATCGTCGCGGGCGATGCCTTCGGCCGCGTGCGTGCCATGCTCGACGACGACGGCAACCCGGTCGAGGAGGCCGGCCCGTCGTTCCCGGTGCAGGTGCTCGGCCTGACCAGCGTCCCCGGTGCGGGCGACAGCTTCCTTGTCGTCTCGGAGGACCGGGTCGCCCGGCAGATCGCGCAGACCCGCCAGGCCCGCGAGCGCAATGCGCTGCTGGCCAAGAACCGCGTCAAGCGCTCCCTCGAGGACTTCCTCGAGTCGCTCGAGAAGGGCGAGGTGCAAGAGCTCACCCTCATCATCAAGGGCGACGTGTCGGGCTCGGTCGAGGCTCTCGAAGACGCCCTGCTCAAGATCGACGTGGGCGACGAAGTGTCACTGCGCGTCATCCAC
>CAYFLP010000018.1:1202-17648 GCA_964344045.1 uncultured Bifidobacteriaceae bacterium | reverse complement strand
GCCATCACCAAGAACGACGTCACCCTCGCTGCCGCGTCGAAGGCCGTCATCATCGGCTTCAACGTGCGCCCTGAGGGCAAGGTGGCCGAGCTCGCCTCGCAGGAGGGTGTCGACGTTCGGTACTACAGCGTCATCTACCAGGCGATCGAAGAGGTCGAGTCGGCCCTGCGCGGCATGCTCAAGCCAGAGTACGAAGAGGTGCAGCTCGGCACTGCAGAGGTCCGCGAGGTCTTCAAGTCGAGCAAGTTCGGCACCATTGCCGGCTGCCTGGTGCAGTCGGGCGAGATCAAGCGCAATTCCAAGGCGCGTCTCATCCGCGATGGCGCGGTCGTGGCCGAGAACGTGTCGGTCGTCGGCCTGCGGCGCTTCAAGGACGACGTGACCGAGGTGCGCGAGGGCTTCGAGTGCGGCATCAACCTCGGCAACTTCCAGGACGTCAAGATCGACGACGTCATCGAGACGTTCGAGATGCGCGAGAAGCCCCGCAAGCAGTAACTCCTCACTCCCGCGACGCGGGAGGAGCGGCCCCACCGTGGCGCAATGCCCGGCGCTGGCCCGCTTCTCCCCGTCGACGGGCGTGAACACTGTGCCACCAACGTCAAGGAGCCATCGTGAGCAGTGAGGCGCGGCAGCGGCGCATGGCCGATCGCGTGAAGGTCATCGTCGCGGAGATGCTGGAGAAGCGGATCAAGGATCCCCGGCTCGGGTTCATCACCATCACGGACGTGCGCGTGACTCCTGACCTGCGCGAGGCCTCGATCTTCTACACGGTCTACGGCGACGAGGAGGCCCGGGAGGGCACGGCTGCAGCCCTGCGCTCGGCCACCGGCCTGCTGCGCAGCGAGGTCGGCAAGCAGACCGGGGTGAAGTTCACTCCCACGCTGTCGTTCTTCCTCGATGCGGTGCCCGACACGGCCCGTCATGTGGAAGACCTCCTGCGGCAGGCGGCAGAGGCCGATGCGGCCGTGCACGAGCAGGCGGCCCACGCCACCTACGCCGGCGAGGCCGACCCCTACCGCCACCCGCATGAGGACGACGACGACGAGTGAGCGCCTCCGGCCTGTTGATCATCGACAAGCCAGCTGGGATCACCTCGCATAGCGTGGTCGCAGCGGTGCGCCGGATCATGGGCACCCGCAAGGTCGGCCATGCGGGGACCCTGGACCCGATGGCAACCGGGGTCCTGGTCATCGGCGTCGGTGCCGCGACCAGGCTGCTCGGCCACCTCGCCCTGCACGACAAGGCCTACTCGGCGACGATGCGCCTGGGCGCCACGACAGTCACCGACGACGCTGACGGCGACATTCTCGAGGTTGCGGACCCAGCGGCAGTCGCCGCCATCACGGACGAGCAGGTCGACGCGGCAGTCGAGCCGCTGCGCGGCGAGATCCTGCAGGTACCGACCGCCATCAGCGCAATCAAGGTCGACGGGAAGCGCTCCTATGCGCGGGTGAGGGCGGGGGAGCAGGTCGAGCTCAAGGCCCGCCCTGTCACCGTGTCGACCTTGCAGATCACGCACCGTGAGCGCACTGCCGGCCACATCGAGCTGTCCGCGCTGGTCGAGTGCTCCACGGGCACCTATGTCCGCGCCCTCGCACGCGATATCGGCTCGGCGCTGGGCATCGGCGGATACCTGACTGCCTTGCGCCGCACGCGAGTCGGCGCCTTCGACGAGTCCGGTGCTATCACTCTCGAGCGCCTGGAGCAGCTCCCCGACCCGCGCACTGCGCTGCTCCCGATGGGGGACGCGGCGCGCATGTGCTTCCCTACGCGGGTGGCGACAGCAGCCGAGGTGCTCGATATCCGCAACGGCAGGCCCTACCCGCAGCCGGTGCCTGGCGTGACCGCCGTGCTGGACCAGGACGGCTCCCTCGTGGCGCTCGTCGAGCCCGGTCCATCCGCAGGCGACGAGGGCTCCTCGGGGACGGGGTCCGTGCGCTACGCGGCCGTCTTCTCGGCCGAATAGGCTCCCCTCGTGGCACAGGCTGAGGCAGCGGGCGCCGTCGTCGCCATCGGCGTGTTCGATGGGGTGCATGCCGGGCACCAGGCCTTGATCCGCTCGGCGGCCGAGCGTGCCCAGGCCGAGGGGCGTCCCCTGGTGGCGGTGACCTTCGATCCCGATCCGATGTCCGTCCTGATCGGTCCTGGCGTGGTTCCGTACCTGACCACTGTCGACCGGCGCACCGCACTCCTGCTCGAGGCAGGTGCATCGAGCGTGCACGTGCTGGACTTCGACGAGGAGCTCCAGCTGACGCCCCCTGAGGATTTCGTCCGGCGGCACCTGGTCGACACGCTCGATGCCCGCACGGTCGTGGTCGGTCCGGACTTCCAGTACGGGTATCGGGCCTCCGGCACCGTGTCGACCCTGCGTGAAGCGGGGGCCCGGCACGGCTTCGACGTGATCGCCGTCGACATGCTGGGCGACGGGACTGATCGCTGGTCCGCGACGCGCATCCGGTCACTGGTGGCTGACGGTGCGGTGGCCCAGGCGGCGGTCGGGCTGACCCGTCCCCATGGCCTGGAGGGAGTCGTGGTGCATGGCGATCGCCGCGGCCGCGAACTGGGGTTCCCGACCGCGAACCTGAGCTGGGCGGGGCATCCGGCCATCCCTGCCGACGGCGTGTACGCGGGCTTCCTCGTGGCCGCCGACGAGCGGATGCCGGCGGCCATCTCCGTGGGGACCAATCCGCACTTCGATGGCCGCGAGCGCCGGGTGGAGGCCTTCGCGATAGATCGCACGGGCCTGGACCTGTACGGCGAGGCCGTGCGCGTGGACTTCCTGGAGCGCCTGAGAGGGCAGCAGGCCTTCGCCTCGCTCGACGACCTGGTCGCGGCGATGGCCAATGACGTGACCCAGGCGCGCGAGCTGGCTGCCCGGGACCTGGCTGCGGGCAGCGAGCGGGCCTAGCCGATTCGGCCGTGGTCGCCAGGGCTGGTAGTCTTCCCGGGAACAGACGGCCGTGGGGCGCTTCGCTCAGCGGTTCGTGTCATCTCAACCGCCCCTGCGGGGCGAGGAATGGGTACCACGCATGTCGCTCGACACCGCCACCAAGCAGCAGATCATCGCCGAGTTCGGCACCAAGCCGGGCGACACCGGCTCTCCCGAGGTCCAGATCGCACTGCTCACCCGGCGTATCCAGGATCTCACCGAGCACCTGAAGGCGCACAAGCACGATCACCACAGCCGTCGCGGCCTGCTGATCCTCGTCGGACAGCGCCGTCGCCTGCTCCAGTACCTGGTCAAGACCGACATCGCGCGCTACCGCGCGATCATCGAGCGCCTCGGCATCCGCCGCTAGTCGCTCGTCCGCACGTACGACTGCACGATCGACAGACAACTGCTCGATCGACAGACAACTGCACGATCGACAGACAACTGCATATCGACGGGCCCTCGGCACCTGCCGGGGGCCACCTGCAAGAAGCCACACCACAAGAGGAATCCGGGGCGCCGCATGTGCGGCCTTCGTCGGTCCTCGGTAGTGATCTCCGGGAAGCTCTTCCCGTGGGTCTCGATCGAAGACCGCCACCGGCTGCGAGGCGTGCGCCCCTGTCACAGAACAGGAGGCACCCGTGGAGGGTCCCCAGATTGCAACCACGAAGGCCGTTATCGACAACGGCTCCTTCGGCACCCGCACCATCACCTTCGAGACCGGCCGGTTCGCCCGGCAGGCTGCCGGCTCCGTTGCCGCATACCTCGATGACGACACCATGCTGCTCTCCGCGACCACCGCGTCGAAGCAGCCGAAGGACCAGTTCGACTTCTTCCCGCTGACGGTCGATGTCGAGGAGCGCATGTACTCCGTCGGGCGCATCCCCGGCTCGTTCTTCCGTCGCGAGGGACGTCCCAGCGAGGACGCCATCTTGACCTGCCGTCTCATCGACCGCCCGCTGCGCCCGACCTTCACCAAGGGCCTGCGCAATGAGGTCCAGGTCGTCATCACGGTCATGGCGCTCAACCCGGCCGACCTGTACGACGTCGTCGCGATCAACGCGGCGTCGGCGTCCACCCAGCTCGCGGGCCTGCCCTTCAGCGGCCCGATCGGCGGCACCCGTGTCGCGCTGATCCGCGGGCAGTGGGTTGCCTTCCCGACTCACGAGCAGCTCGCAGAGGCTGTCTTCGACATGGTCGTCGCCGGTCGCATCGCTGGCGATGACGTCGCCATCATGATGGTCGAGGCCGAGGCGACCGATCGCACGATCGAGCTCATCGCCGGTGGTGCGGTCGCGCCCACCGAGGAGGTCGTGGCCCAGGGGCTCGAGGCTGCCAAGCCGTTCATCCGCTCGCTGTGCGAGGCGCAGATCGAGCTTGCCAAGCAGGCAGCCAAGCCGGTCGCCGACTACCCGGTGTTCCTGGAGTACCAGGACGACGCCTACGAGGCAGTCGAGCGCCTGTCGATCGCCGACCTGCGCAAGGCGATGACCATCGTCAGCAAGGCCGAGCGCGAGGCGCAGCTCGACGACATCAAGAAGGTCGTGCTGGCCGAGCTGGCCGTTGACTTCGAGGGTCGCGAGAAGGAGCTGTCCGCTGCACTGAAGTCCGTGACCAAGAAGGTCGTGCGCGAGCGCGTCCTGCGCGAGCAGGTGCGCATCGACGGCCGTGGGCTCACCGACATCCGCACCCTCGGTGCCGAGGTCGACGTGATCCCGCGCGTGCACGGGTCTGCACTGTTCGAGCGCGGCGAGACCCAGATCCTGGGCATCACCACCTTGAACATGCTTCGCATGGAGCAGCAGCTCGACACTCTCAACCCCGAGAACCGCAAGCGCTACATGCACAACTACAACTTCCCGCCGTACTCGACCGGTGAGACCGGCCGCGTGGGCTCGCCCAAGCGTCGCGAGATCGGCCATGGTGCTCTCGCCGAGCGCGCGCTCGTGCCGGTGCTGCCCTCGCGCGAGGAGTTCCCGTACGCGATCCGCCAGGTGTCCGAGGCATTGGGCTCCAACGGCTCGACGTCGATGGGTTCGGTGTGCGCATCGACCATGTCGCTGCTCAACGCTGGCGTGCCCCTGAAGGCCCCCGTGGCCGGCATTGCCATGGGCCTGATCTCCGGCGACATCGACGGCGAGACCAAGTACGTGGCGCTGACCGACATCCTCGGTGCCGAGGATGCCTTCGGCGACATGGACTTCAACACGGCCCTGCAGCTCGACACCAAGCTCGACGGCATTCCGGCCTCCGTCCTCGCCGGCGCGCTGAAGCAGGCCAAGGACGCCCGACTGACGATCCTCGAGGTCATGGGCGAGGCGATCGACTCGCCGGACGAGATGGCAGCCACGGCTCCTCGCGTCATCTCGGTGAAGATCCCCGTCGACAAGATCGGCGAAGTGATCGGCCCCAAGGGCAAGATCATCAACCAGATCCAGGAGGACACTGGCGCCGACATCACCATCGAGGACGACGGCACCATCTACATCGGTGCTACCGATGGCCCGTCGGCCGAGGCGGCTCGCACGGCGATCAACCAGATCGCCAACCCGACCATGCCTGAGGTCGGCGAGCGCTACCTGGGAACCGTCGTGAAGACCACCACCTTCGGCGCGTTCGTCTCGCTCATGCCGGGCAAGGACGGCCTTCTCCACATCAGCGAGGTCAAGAAGCTCGCGGGCGGCAAGAAGCGCATCGAGAACGTCGAAGAGGTGCTGAAGGTTGGCGACAAGCTGCAGGTCGAGATCAAGGAGATCGACTCGCGCGGCAAGCTCTCGCTCATCCCGGTCGTCGAGGGCGGCGACAGCGCGCCGGCCGATGCAGAAGGCTAAGACCCGCACGCTGCTCCGGGAGGGTGACGGCGGCCTCGTCCGCCGCACCACCCTCCCGGGTGGCTTGCGCATCGTCACCGAGCAGGTGCCGGGCGTGCGCTCGGCAGCGTTCGGCGTCTGGGTGAACGTGGGCTCGCGCGACGAGACGGCTGCCCAGATGGGCTCGGCGCACTACCTCGAACACCTGCTGTTCAAGGGCACGCCCACGAGGACTGCCATGGACATCTCGGCCTCCATCGAGGCCGTGGGCGGTGACCTCAATGCGTTCACCACCAAGGAGCACACCTGCTACTACGCGCGAGTGCTCGACATCGACCTCCCCTTGGCCATCGATGTCGTGTGCGACCTCGTCGCCAACGCCCTTCTGGAGACGCAGGACATCGAGGCCGAGCGTGGCGTGATCCTCGAGGAGATCGCCATGCACGATGACGATCCCTCCGACGTGGTCCACGACGAGTTCGCCGCGGCCATGTTCGGCGACAGCCCGCTCGGACGTCCGATCCTGGGCACCATCGAGACCATCGAGTCGATTGCCCCACGCGCCATCAGGTCCTTCTACCGGCGCAACTACCGCCCTGAGCGCATGGTGGTCGCCGCGGCCGGAAACCTCGACCACGCAGTCGTCGTCAAGCACGTACAGGCCGCTTTCGCCGGCCTCCTCGACAAGCAGGCCGACGTGGCCCCGCCCCGCGCCCGTCGGCGCCGGCAGTCGGCCGGGGGAGCCGTGCGCATTGCGACCCGGCCCACCGAGCAGGCCAATCTCGTGCTGGGCGTGCCCGGTCTTCAGCGGACTGATCCCCGGCGCTTTGCCATGTCGGTCATGTCGACCGCTCTCGGCGGGGGCATGAGCAGCCGGCTCTTCCAGGAGGTGCGCGAGAAGCGGGGCCTGGCGTACTCGGTGTACTCGTACTCGCAGGGCTTCGCCGACGACGGCGTCTTCGGCGTGTACGCGGGCTGCATCCCCGCGAAGATCGACACCGTTCTGGAGGTCTGCCGCGCAGAGCTGGGACGTCTGGCTGCCGATGGCCTGTCGGAGGAAGAGCTCGCCCGGGCCAAGGGCCAGGTGCGCGGTGCGACCGTGCTCGGCCAGGAGGACACCGGTGCGCGCATGACCCGCATCGCGAAGGCCGAGCTCATTCAAGAACCCCTCCTCACCATCGACCAGCTGCTCGAGCGCGTGGATGCCGTCACGCCCGACGATGTGCTGTCCTTGTCGCGTGACCTGCTCGCGAGCGAGCCGACGCTTGCCGTGATCGGCCCATTCGAATCCGATCGGGATTTCTGAGGAGAGGCAGGACCACGGCATGAGTGACGATGACCGCGTGATCAAGGTCGGTGTCGTGGGTGCGCGCGGGCGCATGGGGCAGTCCGTCGTGGCCGCTGTCCAGGCCGCCGAAGGGCTCGAGCTCGTGGCTGAACTCGACCTCGGCGACAGCCTGACGGTGCTGCAGGACGCGGGTGCTGACGTCGTGGTCGACTTCACTGCGCCCGATGCGGTGATGGCCACCCTGGAGTACTGCATAGGCCACGGAATTCACGCCGTGGTCGGCACGACAGGCTTCACGGACGAACGGCTCGAGCAGGTGCGTGCCTGGTGTGCTGGCGTTCCTGACGTCGGCGTCCTGATCGCACCCAACTTCGGCATCGGTGCCGTGCTGATGATGCGCTTCGCCGAGATGGCGGCGCCCTTCTTCGAGTCCGTCGAGATCATCGAGCTCCACCATCCCCAGAAGGTCGATGCGCCCTCGGGTACGGCCGGCCACACCGCCCGACGCATCGCAGCGGCGCGCGCGGGGCTTCCCGCGCAACCCGACGCTACCGAGCAGGAGCTCGCAGGGGCGCGTGGCGCCGATGTGGATGGCATCCGCGTGCACTCGGTGCGCGTGCGCGGTCTCGTGGCGCATCAGGAGGTCGTCTTCGGCGGCCAGGGCGAGACCTTGACCATTCGGCACGATTCCCTCGATCGCACCTCCTTCATGCCCGGTGTCGTCCTGGCGGTACGTACCGTGCCATCGCGGCCAGGGCTGACCGTCGGCCTGGACTCCTATCTCGAGCAGGCTCCGGCCACTAGTTCGGCGCAGTCCCACCGGGCATGAGCACTCGCACCGTCGCGTGGATCCTCGCGGCAGCGGTGGGCGTGTATCTCGTCTTCGTCGCCGCACGCGCGTGGGCCCTCATCGCATCGGGAGACCCTGTGCCGATGGCGCTGGGCGTCGCAGTCGTGGTCGTGCCCCTCGTCGGGGCCTGGGCAGTCGCCCGCGAACTCGCATTCGGACTGCGTACCCAGGAGATGGGGCGCACCCTCGCCCGTGAGGGCGGCCTCCCCGTCGATGACCTGCCGCGCACGCCTTCGGGCCGCATCGAGCGCGACGCTGCGGATGCCCGGTTCGTCGAGTACCAGCAGCAGGTCGAGGCAGACCCGGCCGACTGGCGGGCGTGGTACCGCCTGGCCATCGGCTATGACGATGCCCGTGACCGCAAGCGCGCGCGCTCTGCGATGCGCACGGCCATCCGGCTGTTCAGGGCGGCCTGAGCCTCAGGCTGCCCAACCCAGGCCGCGCAGCACGGCAGCGGTCACGGCGGATACCAGTACCACGACCAGGAACGGTGCCCTGAGCATGAGCGCGACGATGGCCACGGCAAGCCCTGCGGCACGCGCATCGAGTACGAGGGACTGTCCGTCGGAGAACGTCTGCACGGCCACGAGGGCGGCGAGCATGGCGATGGGAAGGAGACCGGCGATGCGGCGTACGAGCGGGCGATCGAGCACGCTGGCGGGGATCAGGTAGCCCGAGAGCTTCGCAAGGTAGGTGCCCAGCGAGCCCAGGAGCACGGCGGCCCAGATCATGCGGCACCTCGCGGAATCGGCGTGCTGCGGGTGAGGAAGGCGGCCGCCACGGCCACGAGCGCGGCTGCGAGCACGGGCATCCCAGGGCGTAGAACGGGGGTGAGCATGAGCGCGACCGCTGCGCTCGCCAATGCGATGGCCCAGGCCTGGCGGTCGACCAGGCGCGGCCAGAGCAGTGCGACGAAGCCCGCGGGAATGGCAGCGTCGAGGCCGAGCACGGCAGGGTCGTCGAGTGCAGCGGCCCCGAGGGCGCCGACGATGGTCCCGATATTCCACAGGACGTAGATGGCCAGGCCCGTCATCCAGAACGCCCGCCGGCTGGCCGACCTCGGTTCGGGGTGGGCCAGTGCCATGGCCGTCGACTCATCGATTGTCCACTGCGCGGCGGCGAGCCTGCGCCACCCGCGTGGGTTCAGAATCGGAGCCAGGCTGAGGGCGTAGAGGCCATTGCGCGCGCCGAGCAGCCAGGCCGTGGCGACGGCTGCGACGAGTCCGCCACCGGCTCCGAGCACGCCCACGAGCGCGAACTGCGATGCGCCCGTGAACATCAGCAGAGACAGGGCCGAGGTCTGCAGGGGAGTGAGCCCGCTCGCAACCGAGATCGCGCCGAACGACAATGCGTAAGCACCGGTGGCCACGCCGATGCTCCAGGCCTGGGTGCTGATGCGCCGGTGCTGCTCGGAACTCACTGCCCGACCGTATCGAACGGTGAGCCCGCCTATGGAACGCTGAGCGCATGTGGGGACGGGGACGCACGCTACGGCTGGGCGCAGACGTGCCTGGCAGCAGCGTGATCGTGGTGCTGCGCGGACTGTCGTTCCTCGTGATCGTCTGGCAGGCGCTATGGATGGCCGCGGACCCTCGCATTTGGCCGACCGCCCAGGCGTCGCCCGTGGCAGCCGGAGCAGTCGTCGCGGTCATCGCGTGCTGGGCTCTCCTGGTCGTCGCCCATTTCCGGCACGAGCAGGCCTGGGTATCGCGCATCGCCGTGGCCGATGTCATCGTGATGCTCTGCGGGGCCTTCGTCGTGCTCGCACTGCAGCCAGGCCCGGAAGCAAACACCTGGGGCGACGGAGCCATGTTCGTCCTGGCTGCGGGCACGGCCGGATTCCTTCTGCCGACCCGTGCGGGCATCGCCAGCGCAGTCGCTGTCGTCGCAGGCGAGTGCGCCGGCCTTGTCCTGCTCCAGGCCGAGGCAGTTCGCCCGCTCCAGCAGATGGACGTGCTCTTTCCGCTCTTCGCCATGGCTGCCGGTGCAGCGACCATCGGTGCGCGTCGCACGCTCCTTGCGGCGGCCTTGGCATCCGATGAACGGGCGGCTGCATCGGCCGAGTCGGAAGTCTTGCGGCGCAGGGCCGAGGTCATCGGAGCCGAGATCCGGGAGAAGGAGCGCCTCCTGCACGAAGTCGTGCTCAACACCCTCGTTGCAGTCGAAAGAGGGAACCCAGGCGGGCGCGAGCCGTGGCTGGTCCGACTCGCGGCGAAATGTCGGGAGGCGGCTCAGGTCCTGCGCGACTTCCACACCATCCTGGATTCCGATGCGCAAGCGGTCGGCGACGGCGAGCTGGCAAGCCTCGTCGCCGATGCGCAGGCGGTCGGGATCGACGTCGATGTCGACCTCGCAGCACTCGCGGGCAGCCCTGCCCGCGTGGAGCGCGCGGTGCGCGCGTCGGTGCGCGAGGCTCTGTCGAATGCCTTGCGGCATAGCGGCGCGACGCACGTGCGGATCGGAGCCGCCCGCACCAAGGGTGGTGGGGTGAGGGCCTGGATCCACGATGATGGCGCAGGTTTCGATCCCCTCGTGCGACCCGCCGGGTTCGGCCTTGACCGGGTCATCGTCGCGGGCATGGAAGAGGTCGGCGGTTCTGCGACGGTGGTAACCGCGCAGGGGGCCGGCACCACCGTCACGGTGACCTGGACAGAGCCGCGTGAGCACGTGGGCGCCCAGGACGTAGCCGTGTTCGTCGTGCCCGTGCTGGCCGCATTCTCGGTGTACTGCATGGCGTCCGCGATCGTCACCGTGCCCTATGTCGCGGAGACGGTGTTCGCGAATGTCGCATTGGTCCTGTACCTGGCCACTGTGGTCGTGCTGACCTACCAGTCGACCTCGCGTCAGCTGACGTGGGCGTGGACCGTCGCATTCCTGTGCGCCGGGGCAGGCGTGTACTACCTGCAGACGGCGTCATTGGTGCTGTACCCGCAGGTCGGTCAGGCGAACTGGGGCTCCATTGCGCTGGTCTCGATCTGCATCGTCCTGGCAGCGCTGGGACCGCGCTGGTCATGGGTCATCGTCCTGGTCACCTGGCTCTACGTCCAGGGCGACCTCATAGGCGAGTTGCTCAGCCCCGGCGCGGCAGTCCTCGTCGCTTCTGCCCTGTTCGGCCGCAGCATGCGCCGCATGTCCGACCGCCTCGAGCGCTCCCGCTCTGCCGCGCAGGAAGCCCAGGCGGCAGAACGGCTGGCGGAGGACGCGACGATCCGCATGCGCCAGCGCTTCTCGGGCCTGGAGCCCGACGTGGCCATCGCGCTCCTGGGTTCCATCGCCGACGGCACCGTCGATCCGGGCTCGGACCAGGCCCGCGGCGCCGCCTCGCGCGAGGAGCGCTACCTGCGGGCGGTGATGCGCCTGGATCCGCAGCTCAGCGAGCTTCACCGCCTGGCGTCGACGTGGCTGCGCACCTGCCATGAAGGCGGAGTCGCGCTGAGCATCGATGTGCCTGCGGATGCGGCCGCGGGCCTGGATGGCCCGGGTGAGGATCTCTTCGCCTGGACTGCAGTTGTCCAGGCGCTGCCCGAGGGCACCTCAGCGCGCCTGAGCGCTCGCGAGGAGGACGGCGGTATCGTCGTGAGACTGATCGTTCAGATCGACGCGGGGGAGCGTGACGCTATGCGTGCACTCGATGGAATCGACATGGGGCCAGGTGACCCTGGCCAGGCCGAGTTCATGTGGGAGGCATTGGCATTGCCGGTGATCTCGCTGACTGCAGGCGCTGGCCAGGCGCGTGTGCCGTGAGACTCGCCGTCGTCGACGACCACGAGCTCGTCCGGGAGGGCATCGTCGCCCTCTTCCAGTCGCGGCCCGACTCTGGCGTCCATGTCGTCTACTCCGGGTACGACGTTGCCGATGCCCTTGCCTGCCAGCCGCAGGTAGTCCTGCTCGACGTCAACCTCGGGCCAGGCGCTCCTCCGGTCGCCGAGAACACCCGTGCAGGCGTCAGCGCTGGTGCCGGGGTGCTACTCATCAGCGCTTTCGACGAAGCTGCGTCGATCCGCGCGGGCCTCGAGGCGGGCGCGCTGGGCTTCGTGCCCAAGCGCGCTTCCTACGAGGAGCTCAGCGAGGCCCTGGAGTGCGTAGGGTCCGGCCAGCTCTATCTGTCCGTCGACCTCGCCGCCATCCTTGCGGCAGGGCGGGATATTCCCGACCTGAGTCCCCGCGAGCTCGATGCGCTGCGGCTGTACGCATCGGGGCTGAAGCTCACGGCCGTGGCCCATCGCATGGGTGTCTCCCCGCATACTGCCAAGGAGTACCTGGACAGGGTGCGCGCGAAGTACGAGACCGTCGGCCGCAGGGCACGCACGCGAACTGAGTTGTATGCGGCGGCCCGGGAGGACGGGCTGCTCGACCACTAGGGGAGCAGCGGGCAAGAAAATGCCCGGCGAGTCCCCCGCACTCGCCGGACAAACAGATCGTTGCGTGTTCGCACCTGCCCATGCCATCCCTGGCGGTCCCCATCTGGGGGGACGCGGAGTGCTATGCGGCCAGGCTCACGACGAGTCGCACCTCGCGAACCGTCGTGTCCGGGCCCGTGGCGAGGTCACGCCTGGCCGAATCCGGCTCCCACCCGGCCGACTGCAGGAAGCCACGTCGGATCGAGTCCTCCAACGGGCACCACGCGCACGCAGAGGTCGCGCCGGCCTCGCGGGCGAGGTCGATTGCGGCTGCCATCAGCCGCGATCCATGACCGGCCCGCTGATGCCCCGGAGCCACCTCGAGAGCCACCAGTTCGTACTCGCCTGGCAGTGCGTCCGGCTCCTGGGACGGTCCGAAGGCGGCGAATCCCACGATGGCTTCCGTTGCGTCGGGCTGGACCTGAGTGGCGACCACCACGGCCTGGCCGGCTAACGGCGGGTTCAGGATGCTTCGTGCCCAGGTCATCGCCAGGTCGTCGGCAGACAGCGAGGAGAGCACTTCGTCGGGAAGCACCCCTGCAAGCCGCTGGTGCCAGGAGGCCACATGGACCATGCCGATGTCGTCTGCGTCGCTGACTCGGGCCGGCCTTACTGCGACAGTGGACATGCGCACATTCTCGCGGGCGGGACTGTCGGCCGCCGGACGGGGGCGGCCGGCGCACTAGGCTGGCCGCGTGAGCGAGGCACCTGATACCAGCACCCCGGCAGCTATCGAATTCCGCAGCGAGGTCACGGTCGAGCTGGTGCGCTCCAGTGCCCGCGATGCAGACGTCATCTTCGCCGCGCGCGTGTCGACTGCCGGTGAGCAGACCCTCGAGGACATCGACGAGGATGCCGAGCGGTCGGCTGGCCTCATCAACTACCTGATGCGCGAGCGTCATGGCAGTCCCTTCGAGCACAACTCGATGACCTTCTTCGTGCGCGCGCCGATCTTCGTCTGGCGAGAGCACATGCGGCACCGCATCGCGAGCTACAACGAGGAGTCCGGTCGCTACCGGCAGCTCGAGCCGGTCTTCTACGTCCCCAGCCGCGAGCGCAACGTCGTTCAGGTCGGCAAGACCGGTGCGTACGAGTTCCTGCCCGGCAGTGACGAGCAGTACGACCTCATCGACACGGCGATGCGCCGATCGTGCACGGAGGCCTACCGGTCGTACGAGGAGATGCTCGAAGCGGGGATCGCACGTGAGGTCGCCCGCATGGTGCTGCCCGTCTCGATCTTCTCCAGTGCCTACGTGACCGTCAACGCGCGGTCGCTGATGAACTTCCTGTCCCTGCGGCGCAAGGTCGACGGCTCGCACTTCCCCTCCTATCCCCAGCGCGAGATCGAGATGGTCGCCGAGCGCTATGAGCAGGAGTGGGCCAGGCTCATGCCACTCACGCACGCCTCGTTCGAGAAGAACGGCCGAGTGGCGCCGTAGGCCCAACCGGTAGCCTTCTGCCATGCCAGGTCCCACATCTGCGGAGCGCCCCTTCGGCGTGATGCTCACGGCGATGATCACGCCCTTCCATGCCGACGGCTCGGTCGACCTCGACGGTGCCTCCGCCCTGGCGGCGCACCTGGTCGACAACCTCCGCCATGACGGCCTGGTGATCAACGGCACCACGGGGGAGTCGGCAACCAAGACCGACGCCGAGGACCTCGCCGTCCTGCAGGCGGTCATCGAGTCGGTGGGCGACCGGGCCACCATCGTTGCCGGTGTCGGCACGAACGACACGCGGCACTCGATCGAGGCGGCCCGGGCGGCCGCTGGCGTCGGCGCACATGGCGTGATGGCAGTGACCCCGTACTACAACCGCCCGCCGCAGGAGGGCCTGGTCCGGCACTTCCATGCGATCGCCGATGCCACCGACCTGCCCATGCTGACGTATGACATCCCCAAGCGCACCGGTACGTCCATCGAGCTCGACACCATGCTGCGCATTGCCGAGCACCCGCGCATCGTCGCCAACAAGGACGCCAAGGGCGATCTCGACTTCACCCAATGGGGCATCGCGACGTCCGGCCTTGCCTGGTACTGCGGAGACGACATCCTCAACCTGCCGATGCTCGCGGTCGGTGGGGCAGGCCTGATCTCCGTCGTGGGCCACCTGGTCGGCGACCGCCTGCATGACATGGCCGACGCGCTGTGGGCCGGGCGTGCCGACGAGGCAGCCCGCATCCAGCAGTCGCTGCTGCCGGTCTACACGGGCTGCTTCCGCACCCAGGGCGTGATCTTGACGAAGGCCGCCCTCGCGATGCAGGGCCTGCCCTCGGGTCCCGTGCGCCCGCCGCTGGTCGACGCGACCGACGCGCAGATCGCGCAACTGCGGGAGGACCTCGCGGCCGGCGGGGTCAGCGGGTTCGCATCCTGATGGCGCCCGCACAAGCACCCGCACCGCTGCAGCCCGGAGCCCTGCGCGTCTTCGCGCTGGGCGGACTCGGCGAGATCGGCCGCAACATGACCGTCTTCGAGTGCGACGGCCGCCTGCTCATCGTCGACTGCGGCGTCCTGTTCCCGGAAGAGGACCAGCCAGGCGTCGACCTCATCCTGCCGGACTTCGGCCCCATCGAGGAGCGACTCGATGACGTCGAGGCCATCGTCCTGACGCACGGGCATGAGGACCACATCGGCGCCGTCCCGTACCTGCTGCGCATGCGCGCCGACATTCCGCTGATGGGCTCGAAGCTGACGCTGGCATTCCTCGAGGCCAAGCTGCGCGAGCATCGCATCCCGCCCACCTCGCAGGTGGTCGAGGACGGCCAGCGGCTGGACCTGGGACCTTTCAACGTCGAGTTCCTCGCCGTCAACCACTCCATCCCCGACGCGATGGCGCTGGCCATCAGGGCCGGCGGTGCACTCGTGCTCCACACGGGCGACTTCAAGATGGACCAGCTGCCCCTCGACGGACGGCTCACCGATCTCAATGGCTTCGCGCGACTCGGCGACGAAGGCGTCGACCTGCTGCTCGTCGACTCGACCAACGCCGAGGTCGAGGGATTCGTTCCCAGCGAGCGCGACATCGTCCCCGTGCTCGACGCCGTGTTCTTGAAGGCAGAGGGGAGGATCATCGTCGCCTCCTTCGCCTCGCACGTGCACCGCATCCAGCAGGTCATCGACATGGCGGCCCTGCACGGTCGGAAGATCGCTTTCGTCGGCCGCTCGATGGTGCGCAACATGGGCATCGCGCGCGATCTCGGCCTCCTGCGCATCCCCGGCGGGATGCAGGTGTCGATCGACGACCTGCCGTCGCTTCCCGACGACGAGACCGTGCTCATCACCACCGGATCCCAGGGCGAGCCGATGGCCGTGCTGTCGCGCATCGCGAACCGCTCGCACGCGATCACCGTTGGCCCTACCGACACGGTCGTCCTTGCCTCGTCACTGATCCCCGGCAACGAGAACGCCGTCTTCCGCGTCATCAACGGCCTGTCGAAGCTTGGTGCGCATGTGGTCCACAAGGCGAATGCGCTCGTGCACGTGTCCGGCCATGCCGCGGCCGGCGAACTGCGCTACGTCTACAACGTGGTCAAGCCCCGTTACGTGCTGCCCGTCCACGGCGAGTGGCGCCACATGCGAGCCAATGCCGACATCGCCGAGGGCGTCGGCATCGATGCCAGCCGGGTACTCCTTGCCGAGGACGGCACGGTCATCGACATCGTCGACGGCGTGGCATCCATCGTCGGTTCCGTGCCGGTCGGCTTCGTCTATGTCGATGGTTCCAGCGTCGGCGACATCACCGAGACGTCCCTGAAGGACCGTCGGGTGCTCGGTGAGGAGGGCTTCATCTCCGTCTTCGTGGCCGTCGACATCGTCGACCGGGTCATCGTCGCCGGGCCGGAGGTGCATGCGCGCGGCTTCGGCGAGGAGGACGGACTCCTGACGCCCGTCGTCGAGCAGGTCACGCGCACGTTGGAGTCCGCCCTGGCCGATGGAGTCGACGAGGTCCACGAGCTGCAGCAGCGCATTCGGCGCACGGTCGGCAAGTGGGTCAGTTCCACGCACCGGCGCAAGCCGATGATCGTCCCGGTCGTCGTCGAGGCCTGACCCCCCCGACGCCCCGATCTCGATGGGTGGCGTGGTGTGGCAGTTTTCGGACCCGAAAACTGCCACACCACGCCACCCATCGAGATCGGGGCGTCGGGGGGGGTCAGGCCTCGACGACGA
>CAYFLP010000018.1:0-1121 GCA_964344045.1 uncultured Bifidobacteriaceae bacterium | reverse complement strand
GCCACACCACGCCACCCATCGCAGGGGACTCCCGTGCCGGGGGTAGTTCTGGCGCGCGTGGGTTGGCGCTGGCGTGTGTGGGTTGGTGCTGGCGTGTCGCGTGTGACTACCGTGACTGAAGGGGCCTGAGCGCTAGGGTCACTCCATGGCTTCCCGCACGTCCGCGCGGCCTTCCCGCCGTCCCGCGCCGACAACATCCGACGTTCCCAGCTCGACCGGGGCTCGCTCGTCCTCCGGTGCCCGCACGTCGTCCGGGCGTTCGTCCGGCCGTGGCTCGAGTGCCAGCCGCACCTCCGCCAGCAGGACTTCGGGCAGGACTTCGGGCAGCGCCTCGGGGAAGGCATCGGGGAAGGGCCGGACGGCCAAGGCGAGCCCGGGGCGCAAGCAGGGCAGGTCCGTCCAGCCCGGACCGGTTCCGCGTGCCATCCGAGCGCTGGGCCGATTGGTGGCCGGCCTGTGGATGGCCCTGGCGCACGTTCTGGGCAGCATCTCGCGGGCGTTCGGCAGCGGCGCACGAGAGCTCGACCCCGCCCACCGCAGGGACGGAGCTGGTCTCGCACTCGTTGCCGGCGCAGCGATCTTGATCGCGGCGACCTGGTTCGGCGTCGACGGCTGGTTCGTCTCCTGGCTCGCCATGCTCGCGACCGCGCTCGTCGGAGCCCTCGACTGGATGATTCCGATCCTGCTCCTCGCCCTCGCCTGGCGCTTCCTGAGGCATCCCGACCAGAACTCGACGACCGGCAGGCTGGTGATCGGCGCGTCCGCCACTGCCGTCAGCGTGATCGGCCTGTGGCACCTGGTGGCCGGATCGGCCACGCCGAGCGACGGCGCCGATGCCATGGCGTCGGGCGGCGGGGTCGTGGGCTGGATCGCCACTGCGCCCGTCGTGGCCGCCGTCGGCCCGATCGTCGCCGGGATCCTTCTCGGCCTGCTCCTGGTCTTCGGCCTGCTGGTGCTCACCGCGACCTCCATCGCTTCGGTGAAATCGGCTGCACTGCGCGGCTCGCGCGGTGCCTTGGGCCTGGTCACCGGACGTCGTCGTCATGCGGATCAGGCTGCGGCAGATGAGTCCTCGGCAGAGGCTGACGCGGACGAAGACTGGCCCAGCGAACCCGAGGGCT
>CAYFLP010000017.1:4701-20605 GCA_964344045.1 uncultured Bifidobacteriaceae bacterium | reverse complement strand
CCGGCATTCTCCTGCAGGCAGACGATGCCGCGACGTGCCGCGACGGATCTCACGAGCCGGTGCGCGCGCGTGCGCTGCTCCTGCGAGATAGCGGACAGGGCGGCCTCCCGGACGGCCAGGTGGGCCTGCCGGCTTAGTGGGCCGTGCGCGTCGAATCCATCGTGGCCTGCGCACTGGGGTGCGCGTGCGCGCAATGCGCTCGATGCCAGTGCCGAGTGCACGTCGATGCGCGACAGGTACACCAGGCGCCCAGCGGCCACGGCGTCGAGTTCGTCGACGCTCGGAATCGCGCGCGATGCGGGGTCTCCTGCCCAGGTGGTCTCGTCCCAGCCGTGCCCGAGTACCACGTCGTCGGCGCCCGCTACGGAGCACGCCTGTGCCAGGAGTGCGAGCAGTTCGTGCTTGGACTGAACGCGGGTGAGGTCGAGCCCCTCCATGGTCAGGCCGGCACTCGTGGCGTGGATGTGCGCGTCGACGAAGCCGGGAGTCACCAGCCGCCCCTCGAGGTGCACCACCGCATCGACTGCCTCGCGGTGGACCTCGGCTGCGGCGTCTTCGCCCAGCCAGGCGATGCGATCGCCCTCGACCAGCATGGAGGTCGCGAAGGGTGCCCCCGGCGAATACACATTGCCGCCCACGTAGAGCGTGCGCAGCACGCCGGTCATGCGATCACGAGCTCATGCGGCTGGTGGTTGACCACGATGCAGCCGTCGTCCGTGGCGACGACGATGTCCTCGATCCGCGCACCATGTCGGCCTTCGTCATAGAACCCGGGCTCGATGCTGAATGCCATGCCCGGCTCGACGAGTCGGGCATTGCCGCTGACCATGTACGGCTCCTCATGCGACTCGAGCCCGATCCCGTGCCCGATGCGATGGATGAACAGGCCGTCGATGCCGGCGGAGCGCAGGTGGGCGCGGGCGACCTCGTCTACGGATTCGCAGGTGACGCCGGCTCGGACATGCTCGACCGCGAGCTGCTGGGCCTCTTGGAGGGCTGCATAGCGATCGGCGTACTCCTGGCTCGGGGCGCCCAGGTGGTAGGTACGCGTGCAGTCACTGCGGTAGCCCGTGGGCAGCATTCCCCCGATGTCGACCACCACGCAGTCGCCCATGGCGAGCGGGCGATCGGACACGTCGTGGTGGGGGCTCGCCGCGTTGGGGCCGCTGGCGACGATCACGAAGTCGACCTGCACATGGCCTGCCTGGGTGATGAGATCGGCGATCCGTGCGCCCACCTCGCGCTCCGTGCGGCCTGCGCGCAGGAGGCCCGGCACCTGTGCATGCACGGAGTCGATCGCGGCGCCAGCCGCCTGGAGCTCTGCGATCTCCGCTGCGTCCTTGATGATCCGCATCTCCTCGATCACCTGGCGCGCGGTGATCAGCCGGGACGATGGCATCGCATCGCGGAAGGCCAGGGTCTTGTCGGCCCACATCCTCCCGTCCACGGCGAGCACGTCGGCCGCGCCGATGAGCGATGCAGTGAGCGCATAGGGATCGTCGGTCTCGCCCCACGTGCGGATCGAGACGCCTGCTCCCTCGGCAGGCGAGTCCTGCGCTGCGAGCAGTTCGAGCCGGGGCGCGACGAGGACGGGCTCCCCGTGAGCGGGAATGACCAGGCAGGTGAGCCGTTCCAGCGGCTTTGCCTCGTAGCCGATGAGATAGCGGAGATCGGAGCCAGGCGAGATCAGGAGCGCATCGATTCCCGCTTGGCGGGCCAGGTGGCTGGCTCGGCGAACGCGCGCCGCATACGTCGCGGTCAGGCGGTCCTGGTCGGCTGTGGCCACCTGGGGAGTCTATGCCGCCAAGGGGTGCGGCCTGTCACACTGTCGACGTGCGCCTGCTCGTCGATTCCGCCTCGCTCTACTACCGCTCGTACTACGCCCTGCCCGAATCGATGACCGCGCCCAATGGCCTTCCGCACAATGCCATCCGAGGCTTCCTGTCGACCATGGCCAAGCTCGTGCGCCAGCACGGTGCCGACGAGCTCGTATGCGCGTGGGATGCCGACTGGCGCCCGCAGTGGAGGGTCGACCTGCTGCCCTCGTACAAGGCCCACCGCGTAGCCGAGACGAATCCCATCGGTGACCCTGAGCCTGGTCACCCTGAGGCTGATGGCCCTGGGCCCGGTGAAGCCGAGGAGACCCCGGACTCCCTGGCACCCCAGGTCGATGCGCTCGCCGGCATCCTCGACGCCATGGGCATTGCGCGGCCGCGTGCGGCCGGCTTCGAGGCCGACGACGTGCTGGCCACCTTGTCGACCTCCCTGGAAGGCCCGGCTCTGGTCGTCTCCGGCGATCGCGACCTTGTCCAGCTCGTGGACGAGCGCGTGGGCCTGGTGCTGACCGTCAATGGCGGCATGGACAAGTGGCCGGTGCTCGATCCTGCTGGCGTGATCGAGCGGTTCGGCGTTCCGGCCCACAGGTATGTCGACCTTGCTGTCCTGCGCGGGGATCCGTCGGACGGCCTCCCGGGAGTGCCGGGCATCGGGGCGAAGACTGCTATCGCGCTCGTGTCGCAGTGGCCCGACCTCGAGGCGATGGTGCAGGCCGCTGCGAACCCCAGGCCTCCCCTGACCGGCAAGAGGGCCCAGGCAATGCTCGACAGCGCCGGCTACCTCCGTGCGGCCCGGGTTGTCGCGACGGCCGTGCGCACCGTGGAGTTCGCCGGGGATCCCCTGGCACGGCAGCCCGATCGCGCCCTGCTCGACGAGCGTGCTGCCCACTGGGGCGTCACCCGCCAGGTGGCCGACCTCGAGCAGGCACTGGCCTCAGCCTGAGGTGCCGTAGGCCACCACTCCCCTGTCGACGAGGGCGGCCGCCTCGGAGGCGAGCCTGCGCAGCGGATCAGTGGCTTCGACGGCCTGGGACACCTGGCCGAGGAGATCGATGAGCTGCCGCATCCAACGTACGAAGTCGCCGGCGGTGATGTCGCCCTTGGTCAGCACCTCGAGCAGGCTGGCGCCCTTGGCCCATCGGTAGGCGAGGTCGGCGATGCCCGGATCGGGCCGTCGAAGGGTCGACAGGCCATGGCGCGATTCGACTTCATGCAACTCCTGCCACACGCCCGTGAGCTGCCGAAGCGCATCGCGCACGTCCGCCGTGGGAGTCGGCGCGGGCGCGTCGTCATCATCGCGCCTGGCCTCGTAGACGATGGCGGAGCAGACGGAGGCTAGTTCAGGGGCGCTGAGGCGGCGCCATGCTCCGTCACGCAGGAGCTGCGCCGTGATGAGGTCGTTCTCCGTGTACAGGCGCATGAGCTGGCGTCCTGCATCGGTGACCATCGCCTCGTCTTCGCCACTGGTCAGGTAGCCGAGGTCGCCAAGTACCTCGCAGACCCGGTCGAACCGACGGGCCACCGAGTTCGTGCGGGTTCCGATCCGCCTGTCGAGGTCTGCCACATGCCGTGCGCCACGGGCATGGCGCTCGGCCCATCGGGCATGGAGCTCGCGATCGCTGCATCCATGGCAGGGATGCTGGCGCAGTTGCTGTCGCAGGGCCTGGATCTGTCCATCCTCCTCGCGCACTTCCCGGCCCCTGCGCTCAGCGGGCGGGATGTCTCGCACGACGGCATGCAATTGGGCAGCGAGTTCGCGACGGGCGCGCGGATCGCGCTGCGGGAACGACTTGGGAACCTTCAGGTGCGAGAACACGTGAACGGCGACAGTGGTCTCCGCCTGCGAGAGCCGGCGTACTTGCCCCTCCCCCGTCAGCACGAGGGGTCGTCCTTCGTCCCTCCCGCTGCGCGAGCGGGGATGGTCGAGGACCACGGCGGGACCGGCCCGCTTGCCGGCGGGGATGGTGATCACGTCGCCGGGGCGAAGTGCCTCCCAGCTTGCCGCTGCCTGCTCGCGCCGACGGGCAGCTGCCTGCCGGCCCGCGCCCTTCTCGAGCTGGCTGAGCTGCTCGCGCAGCGCCGCGTACTCGGCGAAGTCGCCCAGGTGGCATTGCATGCCCTCGAGGTAACCCGCCTGCGCCTCACTCGCCCGCCGGTGCTCGGTGGCCAGGCCTACCACCGCCCGGTCGGCCTGGAACTGGGCGAAGCAGGTCTCGAGCACGTCGCGGGCCGGACCGCGGCCCATGCGGTCGACCAGGTTCACCGCCATGTTGTAGCTGGGCTGGAACGAGGACTTCAAGGGGTAGGTGCGCGTCGATGCAAGCCCTGCGAGCGTGCCTGGCTCGAGGCCTGGCTGCCACAGCACCACCGCATGCCCCTCGACATCGATCCCGCGTCGCCCAGCGCGTCCGGTGAGCTGCGTGTACTCCCCAGCGGTGAGGTCCACATGGGTCTCGCCATTCCACTTGACCAGCCGCTCGAGCACGACGGACTTGGCCGGCATGTTGATGCCCAGGGCGAGGGTCTCGGTCGCGAAGACCGCCTTGATCAGGCCGCGCTGAAAGAGTCCTTCGACGACCTCCTTGAATACCGGGAGCAGGCCGGCGTGATGCGACGCGAGACCGCGCTGGAGGGCATCGAGCCACTCGTCGAAGCCGAGGGCGAAGAGGTCGTCGTCGGGCAGCTCCCGGGTGGCCGTCATGGCCACCTCGCGGATCTCGCGCCTCTCGTCTGGAGTGGTCAGGCGCAGCCCGGCGTGCAGGCACTGGCGGACGGCCTCGTCGCAGCCGGCCCGGCTGAACAGGAAGTAGATGACCGGCAGGAGGCCATCGGACTCGAGCCGGGAGACCACGTCGCTCCTCCAGGGGGTCTGCCGGCTGCGCCGAGGACGTCCCTTGTGGCGCGACGGGCCCGACTTGTCCTGGCGGTCCTCGTCACGTGCGAGCCGGACGAGCTCGGGATTGACCACGCGGTCGTGGGAATCGGCGAAGAGGTCGTACAGCCGCGTGCCGACCATGACGTGCTGCCACAGGGGCACTGGCCGCACCTCCTCGACCACTACCTCGCTGCTGCCCCGGACCGCCTCGAGCCAGGCGCCGAACTCCTCGGCGTTGCTGACGGTCGCCGACAGGGCTACGACCGTCACCGACTCCGGCAGGTGGATGATGACCTCCTCCCAGACAGCTCCTCGGAAGCGGTCGGCAAGGTAGTGAACCTCGTCCATGACGACGTAGCTCAAGTCTGCGAGGGTCGACGAGCCTGCATAGAGCATGTTGCGCAGGACCTCGGTGGTCATCACCACGATCGGCGCCTCGCCGTTGATCGAGACATCTCCCGTGAGGAGACCGACGCGCTCGGGCCCATAGCGATCGACCAGGTCGTGGAACTTCTGGTTCGACAAGGCCTTGATGGGCGTGGTGTAGAAGCACTTGCGACCGGCCTCCAGGGCCAGGTGCACGGCGAACTCGCCGACCACGGTCTTCCCCGCACCCGTGGGCGCCGCGACGAGCACGCCGCTCCCGGCCTCCAGCGCGCGGCAGGCCTGCTTCTGGAAATGGTCGAGGCCGAACTCGTAGCCCTCCTCGAAGCGCGCGAGCGCGGTGCGAGCGTGCGCCGCGCGCTCGCGGGATTGCGCATAGCGCTCGGCGGGCGACGGCATGGTCCCAGGCTACGAAACGGGAGCCAGGATGCGCAGCGCGCCGGGCCGGGCCTGTGCTGTCACGGGAAGCAGGCCCACCCGCTCCCCGTCGGCGTAGCACGAGGGGCCGAGCGCCTCGATGCGGACGGATCGGCCGCGATAGGTGTCCACGCTCGGCTTGTCGACGTGCCCACCGCTGTACACGCTGGGGAACAGCCGCACGAAGGTCAGTCGGTCGACAGCCCGCAGGACTGTCACGTCGAGCAGGCCGTCCGTGGCCGAACTGGCCGGGCACACGCGCATGCCGTTGCCGTACCTGTCGCCATTGCCAACGGCAATGAGCATGGCTTCGACCTCGACGACCACGCCGTCGATCGTCAGTCGGTAGGCGATCGGCCTGAACGTCGCGAGTTCCCTGGCCATGGCGACGCGATAGCGCTGACCGGCCAGGCGGGGCATCGTGTTGGCGCGCTCGTTCACCGCTGAGTCGAAGCCCGAGCTCATGACTCCCAGGAAAGTCGCCTCGCTCCCGTCATCGCAGGTCGCGACCCCCACGTCGACCAGGCGCGTCGGCGCGGACAACGACGCCGCGAGGGCCTGCAGGTTGCCGTCAAAGCCCAGGAAGGCCGCAATGTCGTCGCCGGATCCCGAGGGCACGATGCCGAATGCGGCGTCGGTGCCGACCACGGCAGAGTGCACGGAGCTGACCGTGCCGTCTCCGCCACAGGCGATGACTGCGGCCGCGCCCGATGCGATTGCCTCGCGGGCAGCGCCGATGCCCATGTCGCGGTCACGGGTCGACCGTAGGACGACCCGATGGCCGGCCTTAGCCAGGAGTGCGGCAAGCCGGCTCGCAACGGCCGGCGCCATGCCCGTGCCGGCCCCGGCATTGGCGATGATCCAGGCAGAGCCGCGCTCGGTCATTCGCCCGAGGGCTCGTCGATGGGGATGGGCGCCTCGATGGGTGAGGCCTCGTCGTCGTCGAATTCGGAGTAGTCGACGAATGAGCCCTTGCGCTTGCGGCGCTTGTCGTTGACCAAGGAGACAGCCACCGCAATGGCGATGAGCAGGAGGATGGGCCCGGCGAGCAGGAGGAGGTTGATGGGGTCGCCCGTGGGAGTGGCCACGGCGGCGAAGAGCATGACGAGGATGATGATCCAGCGCCACCAGCTGAGCAGGCGCTTGCCCGTGAGCACGCCGGCGAAATTGAGCAGCACGATGAGCAGCGGGATCAAGAACCCGATGCCGAAGATCATGACCGTTCGCAGGAAGAAGGACAGGTAGCGGTCGACGGACACGATGTTCGCGACGTTGTCGGGAGTGAAGCCGAGGAGCACTTCCAGGCCAAGTGGCATCACGGTGTAGGCCAGGGCCACTCCGCCGAAGAAGAGTGGCGTCGCCACGGCGGCGAACCCCAGGGCCCAGCGCCGCTCGTGCTTGTGCAGCCCGGGGGTCACGAAGCGCCAGAGCTGGTAGAGCCATACGGGCGCTGAGAGCACCAGGCCGGCCACTGCAGCGACCTGCATCTGCATGACAAAGGGATCAGCGACGCCCGTCAGGGCCAAGGTGACGTCACGACCCTGCTCGCGGGCAGCGTTGACAGCCCCCATGAAGGGCGCGCTCAGCCAGGCGAAGAGCTGCTCGTAGTAGACCCAGCCGATGATCATGCCGATGGCAATCGCAATGCCCGACTTGATCAGCCGCGAGCGAAGCTCGCGCAGGTGCTCGGTGAGCGGCATCGCATGCGTGCCCGTGGCACCCTGCGATTGCGCGCCTTCGTCCTGCCTGGTGGCAGCCATCTCCCGGTCTAGGAGTCGGTGCGCTCAGCCTCGGCAGCCGGAGCGGCCGCCTCGGTGGAGGGCGGGACCGGAGGAGCCGCAACCGGCGGGGCGCTGGCAACCGCAGGCGTGGAATCGGTGTCCTCAGCGAGGCCCTTGGTCTCTGCCTTGAAGATGCGCAGCGAGCGCCCCAGTCCACGTGCCGCGTCCGGAAGGCGCTTGGCTCCGAAGAGCAGCAGGACGAGGGCGATGATGATCAGCCACTCCCACCCCTTGAGGTTTGCCATGCTGACTCCTTCGCTGACTGAGGACGACGTGTAACGGCGAATCCGTGCTGGACGATCCTCGGGCCGAGGATCCCCGGGCCGAGGATCGTCGGACCGAGGTCCTAAGAGTACGACGCGAGGGCCGCTGCCGCGGCACCGGACACCAACGTGACCAGTGCCTCGGGCGCCACTGCCTGGACCTTCCCTCCTTGGGACAGCACCAGGCGGGCGGCCCACTCCAGGTCGCGGACGTGCATGCGGGCGGTCACTGAACCGTCGGCTCCAGGCGGGTCCGAGACGACGCCGGGCACGACATCGGTGAGCCAGCGAGCCCCGGGGGCCAGTCGCAAGGTCACTGCGGTGAGCGGACGCTCGTCGTCGGAGGAGGCAGGCCAGGCGCCTGCCGGCACCGGAACCACGTGCGCCTGCAGGACGCGGTCCAGGCGGAAGGTGCGATGCGCCTCCGCTGACGTGCACCACGCCTCGAGGTAGGGGTGGGTGTCGCTGGCATGCACTCGCTCGGGGATCACCGTGCGCTCGGTTACCTCGTCGCTGGTGGCGGCTGCGTACCGCAGGGCCAGGGCCTGGCCGGACGACAATGCGCTATCGACGGCTATCCGGACGTCTGGGTCCACGGGGACCACCACGGCAAGGCCGGACGTGGATCCGTCCGTGAGTGCCTCGAGCTTGGCAGCCGCTGAGACCAGGTCCGATCTGCCCTCGACACCTGGCACTTGGGCCAGCAGGCGCAGGCCGATGAGCAAGGTGACTGCTTCATCCGGGCTCAGTCGCAAGGGTGCGTCCAGCGTGAGAGCGTCGAGGACGTCGATCGTGCCGTCCCAGAACTGGATATCGACAAGCTGGTCGGGGCCATAGCCGGGAATTCCGCAGACGACGATCATCCACAGATCGGATTCGAGCTGCTCTACGGTGATGCCGAAGTGCGATGCACAGTCGTCGAGGCTGATGCCCGGGTGGGCCTGAAGCCAGGGCACCAGGGCAAGCAGGCGCGAGAGGCGCTCCGCGCTCGCAGACGTCATGACGTCGATCCTGCATCGGCCGGGTGCAGGGCCGCGAGTGCTGCCAGGGACTCCATGATCGATGCGCGAAGGTCGGCCGGCTCGATCACGACGGCGCCGGGACCTGCCGACAGAACGGCGGCGACCAGCTCCGACCGGCTGGGGAACTCGACGAACACGAGCTCGGCGTCGGCGAGAGGTGCAACCCCAGCGGAGTCGTCAACCGTGCCCGCCGCGTCCCTGCGCAGTGCGGCCCTGCGCAGTGCGGCGCCGTGGCCCTTGCGGACGCTGACGAGCGCACTGCACGACTGGGCCGGCTCGGCGGGCCTATCGGCGTGGGCGACGAGATCGGACGGGGGTTCCTGGAAGGCAATCGAGGCGGCATCGACCTGGCCTTGCATGCGGGAGACCCGGAAGGTTCGCCGTGCCTTGCGCTCATGGTCGAAGCCATGGAGGTACCAGTGGCCCCCGGTGAACTCCAGGCCCCAGGGGGACACGGTGCGAGCAGCAGCAGTGTCGTCCTCGGCCCGGGAGTACTCGAAGCGCACGGCTGCCCTGTCCCGCACGGATCTCATGAGCGGCAGGAGTGCTGCGTCGGCGGCTGTGATGGCGGCCGGCGGGCGCACGGCGGCGTCGAGGCCGCTGATGTAGTCGGTCTTCGCGCCGACGACGGATCCGAACGTCGCGTCTGAGGCATCAGCCCAGGTCCGTGCGGCCAGGGCAAGGGCCATGCGCTCCCCGAGGGTCCACTCCCCAGCCGCGAGGCGATAGGCGGACTTGTCGATGCGGTAGCCGGTGACCTCGCCATTCACATCGACGACAGTCTCGACGGGAATGCCCATCGAGCGGAGCTCTTCCTTGTCGCGCTCGAACATCCGCTCGAAGGACGCATCGCTCGTAGCGTCGCCGTACCCGAAGACGCCTGTGCGGATGCGGTTGCGAGGCACGGGCACGGACGTGGCCATCAAGCAGATGACCAGGTTCAGCAGCCGTTCCGTGCGATCGACTCGAGCCATCGTGGTGCCGGGACGAAAGTCAGCCGACGCCGAGCAGGTCGATGACGAAGACCAGCGTGCAGCCGCCGAGGCGATGCCCGGACCCGGCCGGGCCGTACGCCATCTCCGGCGGGATCACGAGCTGACGGCGCCCGCCGACACGCATCCCGGGGATGCCCTCCTGCCAGCCTGCGATCAGGCCATTGAGCGGGAAGGTGATGGACTCGCCGCGATCCCAGGAGGCGTCGAACTGCTCTCCGGTCGCGAAGTCGACGCCGACGTAGTGGACTTCGACCCGAGCGCCGGGCACCGCCTCAGCGCCTTCCCCCACGACGATGTCGGTGATGACGAGCTCGGCCGGCGGCGGGCCTTCGATGAAGTCGATCTCGGGCTTGGTGGACATGACTCCCCTGTCGTGTGAGTTAGGACCTATGAGGCGAGAGCGGTGGACTACGAGATGGTCGCCAGGTCGACGACGAACACGAGGGTCTCATTCGGCAAGATGCCGGGCGGCGGATTCTCGCCGTAGGCCAGCTCGCCGGGAATGACGAGGACGCGCTCGCCGCCGGCCATCATGCCGGGCATTCCCTGCTGCCATCCGGCGATGACGCCATTGAGCGGGAACGTGGCCGGCTGGCCGTTTGCCCATGAGCTGTCGAACAGGCTCGCGCTGCCGAGGCCAACCCCGCAGTAGTTCACCGTCAGGCTGTTCTCGGCCGTGACGGCCGGACCGGAACCAGTGGTCACGTCGGCGATGGCGAGCTCGGTTGCGGGAGCTGCTCCGGCCTGCACGGTGACCATCGGTACGCCATCCGCACCGGTCACGACGGTGACGGGGCCGACCGTGGTGCCCTCGGGGGCGGCGTCAGCCGGCGTCTGCTCTCCCGTGGCGCAGTTGATGGTCACGTACGGGCTGGTGGCTGCAGGTGCGGCCGCACCGGTGGCAGGTGCCTGGGTGGCAGGTGCCTGGGTGGCGGGAGCCTGCGTGGCCGGCGCCTCAGTGCCGGGCGCCTGCGATGCCGCCGTGCTCGAGTCGACCACGCGCTGGTCGGTCTGCTGGCCGCAGGCAGCGAGCACCAGGCCCGCGCATGCGACGAGCCCGGCGAGGGCGATGGACGAGGTGCGAGTGCGCAATGTGATCACCTCAGGATGCTACATGCTGGCCATGAGCCGCTCGACGCGCTCGTCTGTCGCGGCGAATGGGTCCTTGCACAGCACGGTGCGCTGGGCCTGGTCGTTGAGCTTGAGGTGCACCCAGTCGACGGTGAAGTCGCGATGCCTCTCGGTGGCGCGGCGCACGAAATCACCGCGCAGCCGAGCCCGCGTGGTCTGCGGCGGCACGGACTTGGCCTCGAACACGGCAAGGTCGGTGACGATGCGATCGACGAGACCATCGCGCTCGAGGAGGTTGTACAGGCCCCGCGTGCGCGAGATGTCGTGGTAGGCAAGGTCGAGCTGCAGGATCCGTGGCGAGTCCAGTCCGAGCTGGTGCCGTTGGGCATACCGGTCGATGAGCCGGTACTTGATCGCCCAGTCGATCTCCCGGTCGATACGTGAGTGGTCGCCGGACTCGACGGCCTCGAGGGTGCGTCGCCACAGGCTCAGGACCCGGCCGACGGACGAGTCCGGCTGGTCGGCCAGGCCCCTGCGCTCGACGAACTCGGACGCCTTCTCGTAGTACTCGCGCTGCATGTCGAGTGCCGACAGCTCGCGGCCGGTGGACAGGCGGACCTTGGCGCGCCCGGTCGCGTCATGGCTCATCTCGCGAATCGCCCGGATCGGGTTCTCGAGCGCCATGTCGCGCATGACGACCCCTGCCTCGAGCATCCGCAGCACGAGATCGGCCGAGCCGACCTTGAGGAAGGTGGTGGGCTCGGCCATGTTGCTGTCGCCGACGATGACATGCAGGCGCCGATAGAGGTCGGCATCCGCATGCGGCTCGTCACGCGTGTTGATGATCGGCCGGGACCTTGTGGTGGCGCTCGACACGCCCTCCCACATGTGATCGGCGCGCTGGCTGAGGCAGTACACCGGGCCCTTGGGGGTGTGGAGCACCTTGCCCGCGCCTGCGATCAGCTGCCGTGAGATCAGAAAGGGGATGAACCGGTCCGCGAGCCTGCCGAACTCGCTGTGCCGGTCGACCAGGTAGTTCTCGTGGCAGCCGTAGGAATTGCCGGCGGAGTCGGTGTTGTTCTTGAACAGGTAGATGTCACCGGTGATGCCGTCCTCGGCCAGCCGATCCTCGGCATCGTGCACCAGGCCCTCGAGGATGCGCTCGCCGGCCCGGTCATGGGCGATGAGCTGGGCGAGCGAGTCGCACTCAGCGGTCGCGTACTCCGGGTGGCTGCCCACGTCGAGGTACAGGCGCGAGCCGTTGGTCAAGAAGACGTTGCTGCTGCGTCCCCACGCCACGACTCGCCGGAACAGGTATCGCGCCACTTCGTCGGGCGATAGCCGCCGATGGCCGTTGAAGACGCAGGTGACCCCGTACTCGGTCTCGATGCCGTAGATGCGGCGGTCCACGCCCGGCCGTGCCTGACTAGCGGGCCAGGAGGGCGGCAGTGCGCGACGCGTCGAATCGCACGAACGTGCGCCGAGGCCTGGTGCGCTCGAGGGCTGCCACTTCCAGCTGCTCGGGTGCCAGCGCGCGGGGAGAGTCATCGCCCAGCTCACCCAGGAGCCGCACTGCGAGCTGCACGGTGGCGGCAAGGCCGAGGCCTGGCTGCCATTCGCGCGCCAATGCGCTGGCAATCGGCTCAGCGTTGCCGCCCATGGCCACGAAGCCCTGCTCGTCCGCCACCGATCCGTCGAAGGTCAGCCGGTACAGCTGGTCGCCTGCGGCATCGTGCCCTACCTCGGCGACGACGATCTCGACCTCGAAGGGCTTCGCCGTCTCGGTGAAGATGCTGCCGAGGGTCTGCGCATAGGCATTGGCCAGGCTTCGCCCGGTGACATCGCTCCTGTCGTACGAGTAGCCCTTCATGTCGGCCAGGCGGACGCCGGCCACGCGCAGTGTCTCGAACTCGTTGTACTTGCCGACTGCCGCGAATCCGATCCGGTCGTAGACCTCGCTGATCTTGTGCAGGGCCCGGCTCGGGTTCTCGGCGACGAAGGCGATGCCCTCGTCGTACTGCAGGACCACCACGCTCCGGCCTCGCGCGATGCCCTTGCGGGCAAAGTCGGCCTTGTCGCGCATGACCTGCTCGGGCGAGACATAGAACGGCATGCTCATGACTGCCCCTCCCCCGGCATCGCGGCCAGCGGGCCATCCGGGCGGGTGCGCCGTGCTGCCAGCACGGCAGTGACATGCCCGCGCACCTCGTCCTCGGCAAGCAGGCGCGCTCCGCCGGCATCCGCGACGGCCACGACGGGGAAGATCCCGCGCGACACATCTGGACCGCCCGTGGCCGAATCGTCGTCGGCGGCGTCGTACAGCGACTCCAGGGCGGCAGCCACTGCGCGCGTGGTATCGAAACTGCGCGCGTAGAGCTTCTTCAACGACCCGCGCGCGAAGGCTGCGCCCGAGCCGACGGCGTAGAAGTCGTGCTCCTCGTAGCGGCCGCCCGTCACGTCATACGAGTAGATGCGCCCATGGCCCCGCGCAGTGTCGAAGCCGGCAAAGAGCGGCACGACAGCCAGGCCCTGCATGGCCATCGGCAGGTTAGCGCGGATCAAGGTGGCCAGCCTGTTCGCGCGGCCGTCGAGCGACAGCGGCATGCCTTCGATCTTCTCGTAGTGCTCGAGCTCGACCTGGAAGAGGCGGACGAGCTCGATGGCCAGGCCTGCGGTGCCAGCGATGCCGATCACCGAGTGCTCATCGGCGATGAAGACCTTCTCGATGTCGTGCTGAGCGATGAGGCTGCCCATGGTCGCCCGACGATCCCCAGCCATGACGATGCCGTCGGCGCAGCGCAGGGCGACGATGGTGGTGCCATGCGGTGCGATCGAGGCCGATTCGTCGCGCGGCGCCATCCCCGGAAGTCGATCAGGGTGCGCAGCGGCGAGGAAGTCGGCGAACGACGACGTCGTCAGCGTGCGGTAGGCATCGGGGAATCCCGAGGATGCGCTCACTGGCCGCCCTTTTGGACGAAGGAGCGCACGAACTCCTCTGCGTTCTCCTCCAGCACCGAGTCGATCTCGTCGAGGATCGAATCGACCTGCGAGTCGAGGTCGCTGGCCTGTGCCGAATCGGCGTCGGCACGGCCGACCTGCTCGTCGGCGCTGACCTCGTCCGACGGCGTACGACCTGCGCGGATCTGCTCTTGGCCTGCCATGCCGACAGGCTATCTCGTGGCGGCCGTGAGCGCCTGCACTAGCGACTGCGCATCAGGGCACCGGTCGAGGATCTGACCCACATGTGCCTGGGTTCCGCGCAGCGGATCGATCGTCGGTATGCGCACGAGTGCCTCACGGCCGGGGATGTCGAGCACGACGCAATCCCAGGACGCGGCCGCGACGGAATCGGGATACCTGCTCATGCACTGTCCTCGGAAGAAGGCGCGGGTATCCACCGGCGGCTCGCCCACGGCGCGCAGGACCTCGTCATCGTCCAGGAGGCGCACGAGCCGGTCCCGCGCTTCCAGGCGGAGGGCAAGCCCCTTGTCGGGCCTGATGTCGGCGTACTGCAGGTCGATCAGCTGCAGGCGCGGTGAGTCCCAGCCGAGCCCGTCGCGTCGTCGATAGCCGTCCATGAGATCGAGCTTGGCGAGCCAGTCCAGCTCATGGGCGAGCGATCGGGGATCGACGCGGAGCGTGTCGAGGACCCGTTGCCAATGGCCCAGGACGTCTGCAGTCGACTCGTCGAGCTCGCCACGCTCGCGGCAGTGGACCTGGGCGCGTTCGAGGAACGCCTCCTGAACGTCGAGTGCGCTCATTCGGCGTCCGTCGGCCAGCTCGATGAGGTGCGCGAACTGCGTATCGTGCGACACCTGGTGCATCTGCGCAACAGGGTGGGCTGGCCACAGGTCCAGCCGGTCGAGTGCGCCCTGCTCGATCATCGACAGCACGATCGCCGTCGTGCCCATCTTCAGGTACGTGGCGAACTCGCTCATGTTCGCGTCGCCGACGATCACGTGCAGTCGCCGGAACTTCTCAGGGTCGGCGTGCGGCTCGTCCCGGGTGTTGATGATCGGGCGCTTCAAGGTCGTCTCGAGCCCGACCTCTGCCTCGAAGAAGTCGGCCCGCTGGCTCAGCTGGAACCGGCTGACGCGGCCCTCCTGCCCGATGCCCAGCCGGCCGGCGCCGGCGAAGGCCTGGCGCGTGACGAAGAACGGCACCAGGTGATGCACGATGTCGGCGAAGGGAACTGACCTCTCCATGAGGTAGTTCTCATGGCACCCGTAGGACGCCCCCTTGTTGTCGGTGTTGTTCTTGTAGAGGACGACTGCGCCGATATCGCTCTGCGCATCGGCGAGCGCCATCGCCCTCTGCATCACCACCATCCCGGCGCGGTCCCACAGGACAGCGTCACGCGGGTTGGTCACCTCGGGGCTGGAGTACTCGGGATGGGCGTGGTCGACGTACAGCCTGGCCCCGTTGGGCAGGATCGCGTTCGCGGCGCCGAGGTCCTCGTCGGTGAGCTGGCTGGGATCGGCCTCTGCGCGAGTCATGTCGAACCCCCGCGCATCCCGCAATGGACTCTCGACCTCGTAGTCCCACCGGGCCCGTGACCGGGCGGACTGCAGAGCGTGGTGCGCGTAGGCGGACACCACGTGGGTGCTGGACATCACCGGGCTGAGCCTGGGCTCCTGGGGGGTGCTGATGCCGTATTCGGTCTCGATGCCCATCACCCGATGGACGCTCATGGGGCTCCTGTCACAGGTACTGGCCGGTGTGCCCGACGTTCTCGATCGAGCGGCCTGGCTCGGAGCCCTTGACCCCCTGGACGAGCGTGCGGATGAACACGATTCGCTCGCCCTTCTTGCCTGAGATGCGCGCCCAGTCGTCGGGATTGGTCGTGTTGGGGAGGTCCTCGTTCTCGCGGAATTCGACAGTGCAGGCGTCGAGGAGGTGCTGCACGCGGATGCCCCGCTCGCCCGTGGCCAGGAAGTCCTTGATGGCGGACTTCTTCGCGCGGGAGACGACGTTCTCGATCATCGCGCCAGAGTTGAAGTCCTTGAAGTAGAGGACTTCCTTGTCTCCATTGGCGTAGGTGACTTCGAGGAACCGGTTCTCGTCGCTGGCTGCGTACATCAGCTCGACAGCGGCCTGGATCATCGCATCGCAGGCTCGTGCCGGGTCGCCCCCGTGCACTGCGAGATCGTCCGCATGGAGTGGCAGCGTCGGCACGAGGTACTTGCTGAAGATGTCGCGCGCGGCCTCGGCATCCGGGCGCTCGATCTTGATCTTCACGTCGAGCCGGCCCGGTCGCAGGA
>CAYFLP010000017.1:0-4691 GCA_964344045.1 uncultured Bifidobacteriaceae bacterium | reverse complement strand
TCGCTGAGCAACTGCGGCACGATCGTGTTCTCGACGTCGCTGGAGACGCCGGTGCCGCGGGTGCGGAAGAGCGAGTCCATCTCGTCGAAGAAGACGATGACAGGAGTGCCGTCGGATGCCTTCTCCCGCGCGCGCTGGAAGACCAGCCGGATGTGCCTTTCGGTCTCGCCCACGTACTTGTTCAAGAGCTCAGGGCCCTTGATATTGAGGAAGAACGAGCGGCCCTCATGCGATCCGGTGCGCTCGGCCACCTTCTTCGCGAGGGAGTTCGCGACGGCCTTGGCGATGAGCGTCTTGCCGCATCCGGGCGGCCCGTAGAGCAAGATCCCCTTCGGCGCCCTCAGTTCGTGCTCGGTGAACAGCTCCGCGTGCAGGAAGGGCAACTCGACTGCTTCTCGGATCGCCTCGATCTGCTCGCCGAGTCCTCCGATGTCCTCGTAGGCGATGTCGGGCACCTCTTCGAGGACGAGCTCCTCGACCTCGGACTTGGGGATGCGCTCGACGGCATAGCCAGACCGCATGTCGCACAGGAGGGAATCGCCCGCACGGACGGTCGCGTCGCGCAGCGGGCCCGCGATGCGCACGACGCGCTCCTCGTCCGCTCGCCCGACGACAAGTGCACGCTGCCGGTCGTCGAGGAACTCCTTGAACACGACGATCTCGCCCGTGTCCTCGAACTCGCGAATGCGAACGATGTTCAAGGACTCGTTGAGGAGTACTTCCTGGCCGGGGCGCAAGGCCGCGAGGTCGAGCGACGGGCTGGCGAAGACGGTCGACTTGCGTCCGTTGTGCATGATGTCGGCCGTGCCGTCGTCATGCGCGCGGACGAAGACTGCGAAGCCGCTCGGCGGCTCGCCCAGGCGGTCGATCTCCTCCTTCAACGCCACGATCTGCTCGCGTGCGTCGCGCAAGGTGGTCACGAGGCGCTGGTTGTGGTCGCGCTGCGCGGCCAGCTCGGCGCGCAGGCCAGTGACATCGGCCGCGTCGGGCCTGGCGTCGACGGTGCTGTCGTCGGGCATCGCGAATCCCTTCGTCCCGTTCACCATATCCCGCTCGGGGGCGAAATCGGCCGACCTGCCTACAGATCCGCGGGCATGGGGCCGGAGTAGTCGTCGCCATAGGCACCTGGCGCAGGACGTCGCTTGCGAGGCGGCAGCGCTGCGCCGTCAGCGAGCCGCCGACACGTGGCCAGGAACGCCGTGTGGCCGTTCATGCGGTGATCCGGGCGGACGGCGAGACCCTCCAGGTGCCAGGTGCGCATCAAGGTCTCCTCCGAGCGCGGCTCGGTCCAGCCCCCGGCGGCCCGGATGGTCTCGACGAACTTTGACAGCTGGGTCGTGGTGGCCACGTACCCCACGAGCACTCCCCCGGGACGCAGCACCTGGTGTGCGCGCGCGACGCACTCCCACGGCGCGAGCATGTCGAGGATGACTCCGTCGAGGCCCTCGAGGTGGTCTGCATCGGCGAAGTCGCCGATCGTCAGGCTCCATGCGACAGGGCGATGCCCGAACCACTGCGTCACATTCCCGATCGCGACGTCGGCGAACTCCTGCCGTCGCTCGATGCTGTGCACCTCGCCGTCATCGCCCACCGCGCGCAGGAGCGAGCAGGTCAAGGCGCCTGAGCCGACGCCTGCCTCCGCCACGCGTGAGCCGGGAGCCAGGTTGAGCAGTCCGACGATGCGCGCGGCGTCCTTGGGATAGATGACCTGCGCACCTCGGGGCATCGACAGGACGAAGTCATCGAGCACCGGGCGAAGGACGAGGTAGGCGGTGCCGTTGGTCGAGGTCGCCACGAAGCCCTCGTCACGGCCGATCAGGTCATCGTGGCTGAGGCCGCCCCGGTGCGTGTGGAATACCTTCCCGGCGACCAGGGCAATGGTGTTCATGCGACCCCGCGGATCGGTCAGCTGCACGAGTTCGCCCTCGCGCAAGGGGCCTCGGCGCTCGCGTGCTGTCTCGACGAGGTTCTCGGGCATGCCTGCAGGCTAGCGAGCCCGCTCGGGGCCTACGCTCACTGCATGCTCGACGACGGCGCCGCCGGCTTCCCCGCGACGCTCTCGCCGTCGCGGGCTTCCGACTACATGACCTGTCCCCTCCTGTTCCGGTTCCGGTCCATCGACCGACTTCCCGAGGAGCCCTCGGTCGCGCAGCTGCGCGGCAATCTGGTGCACACGGCACTGGAGGAGGTCTTCGACCTCCCGGCCCAGGACAGGACCCCGCGTAGCGTGCTCGACCTCGCCGAGGCCGCCCTCGCCCGATTGCGGGAGGAGGATCCGGCAGCAGCGGGCATCGTCACGGACGATGGCCCGTTCGCCGAGGCAGTGACGCCCTTGATCCGCTCGTACTTCGAGCTCGAAGACCCGAGCCGCCTCGAGCCCCACGGCCGCGAGATCGGCGTGCTCGTGGACATCGAGCCCGGATTCGCGCTCCGGGGCTTCATCGACCGAGTGGACGTCGCCCCTGACGGTGCCGTGCGCATCGTCGACTACAAGACGGGCAAGGCGCCGAGGCCGGCCTACGAGGGCAAGGCCCTGTTCCAGATGCGGTTCTACGCCCTTGCGTGGTGGCGCCAGCATGGCGTGGTCCCGCGCATGCTCCAGCTCCTGTACCTGGGCAGCAAGCAGGCCCTGCGCCATGCGCCTGACGAGGCCGAGCTGGTGGCCACCGAGCGCAAGATCCTTGCCCTGCGCGATGCGATAGCTTCGTCGGCCGATGCAGGTGAGTTCGCTCCCACGCCGGGGAAGCTGTGCGACTGGTGCAGCCATCGGGCCCTGTGCCCGTCGTGGGGCGGTTCGCCGCCCGCGCTTCCGCCACGTGCGCAGTGGCCGTCAGCCGGCCGCCGCCCAGAGCCCGCTGACGGAGCTTCCGGCGAGTGAGGCAACCACGTGGGCGCCGGCGATGTCGACGTCCGCGATCTGGGGCACGGCGATGACGCGCGCACCGGATGCGACTGCAGACGTGACGCCCGCAGGCGAGTCCTCGATCGCAAGGCAGTGGCCGATGGGCACGGCGAGGGACTGCGCCGCGCGCAGGTAGGGCTCCGGATGGGGCTTGCCGTTGACGACGTGATCGCCGGCCACGATCACGGTGAAGCCGGAGGCGTGGAGGTCTGCATCGATGCTCTCCCGCACGGCGCGAACCAGCCGCTCCCACGATGCCGTGACCAGGGCCGTGGGCAGGCCGAGCTCTCCGCATTCGTGCAGCAGGTCGCGCGCCCCCGGCTGCCAGCGAAGGTCACTGGTGCGCAGGAGGTGCTCCATCTCGCCGATCAGGGCATCCTCGACCTCGTCGATGGTGTGCTCGACGGTGGCGCGCGCGGACATGTATGCGATCACGTCGGCCAGCGGATTGCCCAGGCAGGCGAGCTGGTCGTGCTCTGACCAATCACCTCCGAGGCGTTGCATGATGCTCTGCTCGCATCGCATCCATAGGTGCTCGGTGTCGATCAGGGTGCCGTCCATGTCGAACAGCACCGCGGCCGGTAGCCCTCCCGGCACGCAGTCGGCGTCGCGTGCCGCAGGCAAGCCGTTCACGTGGCGTTGAAGTACTTCGCCTCGGGGTGGTGAGCGATGATCGCGCTCGTCGACTGCTCGGGATGCAGTTGGAACTCCTCCGAGAGCCGCACTCCGATGCGCTCGGGCTTGAGCAGCTCGACCAGCTGAACCTGCTGCTCGAGGTCTGGGCATGCCGGGTAGCCGAAGGAGTAGCGCGAGCCGCGATAGCCCTGCTTGGCGATGAGCTCGTTCATGTCGTCGCTGTCGAACTGGGCCAGTCCGAGCTCGTCGCGGATGCGCGAATGCCAGTACTCGGCAAGGGCCTCGGTCAGCTGGACCGACAGGCCGTGGAGCTCGAGATAGTCGCGGTAGGAATCGGAGGCGAACAGCCGGGCAGTGGCCTCGGAGGCTGCCTCGCCCATCGTGACGACGGTGAAGGCGACTACATCGCTGGATGCGCTGCCGGCCGGCCGGAAGAAGTCGGCAAGGCACAGGTGCCTGTCACGACGCTGGCGCGGGAAGCTCAGGCGCAGCCGCTCGCTGCCGGCCCGGTCGCCCTCGTGCCACTCGATGACGAGGTCATCGCCCTCGGAATGGCACGGGAAGTAGCCATAGGCCACGGCGGGCTCGATCATGCCCTCCGTCTGGATGCGGTCGAGCCAGTAGCGCAGGCGCGGGCGCCCCTCGGTCTCGACGAGCTCGTCGTACGACGGCCCGTCCCCGCGTGAGGCCTTCAGGCCCCACTGGCCGAGGAAGAGGGCACGCTCATCGAGGTACGGCACGTAGTCGGCAAGGGCGACGCCCTTGACGATGCGGTCGCCGAGGAACGGTGCAGTCGGGACGGGATTGTCGGTGGCGACGTCCGAGCGGGCCGGCAGCTCTGCGGCGGGGGTTTCGATGGGCCTCGCGGCGGTCTGCACGCGCCGTTCTCGCAGGGCGGGCAGCTCTGCGCCCGGTACGCCGCGCTTGACCGCCATGATCGCGTCCATGAGGCGAAGGCCCTCGAAGGCATCGCGTGCGTAGCGGACCTCGCCGTCGTACATGGCTGCCAGGTCCTGCTCGACGAAGCTCCGGGTGAGCGCAGCCCCGCCGAGGATCACCGGGAAGCGACCTGAGATCCCTCGGGAGTTCATCTCCTCGAGGTTCTCCTTCATGATCACCGTGCTCTTGACGAGCAGCCCGCTCATGCCGATGA
>CAYFLP010000016.1:9646-20676 GCA_964344045.1 uncultured Bifidobacteriaceae bacterium | reverse complement strand
GAGCGTGCGGGCGTGCACATCCGCTCGACGGTCGATGACATCTCGCGCCCGGTCGCCATCGTCTCGCCCGACGGGTCACGGACGGCCGTCTACGGCATCCCGTTCCTGCATCCCGACCTCCATCATGCGCAATTGGAGTCGGGTCGCACGCACGAGGCAGTCATGTCTGCCGCGATGGAGCGGGTGCGGGACGACCTCGTCGCACGGGGGAGTGACCGCTCGGTCGTCGTCGCGCATGCCTTCGTCACCGGCGCACAGTCCAGTGACTCCGAGCGCGACGTGAGCGTCGGCGGCATCGCCGACGTCCCGGCGCACGTCTTCCACGGCGTCGACTACGTCGCCCTCGGGCACCTGCACCGACCCCAGCAGGTCTCAGCCCCCGACGACGTCCACGTGCGCTATAGCGGGTCCCCCCTGCCCTACTCGTTCTCGGAGGAGGGGGTTGCCAAGGGAGTCGTGCTCGTCGACCTGCCGGCCGTCGGCCCCGTCACGTGCGAGTTCGTTCCCTGCCCCGTCCCGCGATCCCTTGCCACGATCACGGGCACCTTGCAGGAGTTGCTCGACGACGGCCAGTGGGCGGCCGCGGAAGGCTGCTGGGTGCGGGCCGTCCTCACCGACGCCCGGCGACCCGACGACGCTATGGAGCGACTGCGTGCGCGCTTCCCCTTCGCCATCGACCTCGTGTACCGGCCCGCAGCGCCCGATGGCGGATCGGGCGGTTCACGCCCGCTTGATATAGCCGCTGCGGACCCCGTCGACGTGGCCGTCGCGTTCGTCGAGTACGCGACCGGCTCGCCCGCCGACGACGCCGAGCGCCGGTCCCTGCAGGCAGCGGTCGACGCAGCCCGACTGGCAGAGGTCGGGAGCTAGGCATGCGGATCCACCGGCTCGAGCTCGTCGGCATCGGCCCGTTCCGGCACCGTCAGGTGCTCGACTTCGACAGGCTCAACGCTGCCGGGCTGTTCCTCGTCGACGGCCCGACCGGTGCGGGCAAGTCGTCGCTGATCGACGCGATCGTCTTCGCCCTGTACGGCGGCGTCGCCGGCTCCCAGTCCGACACCGGTCGCATTCGCAGCCATCACAGCCAGCCGGACGAGCCCAGTGAGGTGATCCTGGAGTTCTCCGTGCAAGGGCGCAGGCATCGCATCGCGCGCAAGCCCGCCTATGACCGCCCCAAGAAGAAGGGGACGGGCACCACCCCTGAACGTGCTGCCGCGCGCCTGGAGGTGCTCGACGCCAACGGCGATGCCGAGCTTGCCGACAGCACCTTCGATGACATCGGCGCCTATGTGCGACGGCTGCTCGGCATGTCGGCAGAGCAGTTCCGGCAGTTGGTCGTGCTCCCGCAGGGAGAGTTCGACGCGCTGCTGCACATGCGGCCGCTGGAGCGGCAGAAGGCGCTGGGCAACCTGCTGGGCACGGAATTCTTCAAGCGCGTCACTGCCGCCCTGGGCGCGCAGGCCGATGCCGTCCGGGAGGGGCTCGCCACGACGCTCGCGAGCGTCGCGGGGGTCGTGTCCCGAGTCGAGGGGGTGCTCCTTGGCATGCCCGGCGACCTCGGGGAGAGTGCCGACCTGAGCGTGCTGCGCGAGGTGCTCGCAGATGCCGCCGGCGGGGCAGGCGAACGCGAGAGCGCCATGGCAGGGATTCTGCGCATTGCCCAGTCACGGCATCAGGAGTCCGCACGGCTCGCGCAGCACTGGGCCGAGTCGACCGGACAGCTCAGTGACAAGGCCGCCCAGGCACGACGCGTGTGGGAGGGATTCGACCGGCTCGAGACGGCCCTAGGAGGCCTGGCGAAGGCCCGCGCGCTGCTGCTGCAAGCCGACGGCTTCGTCGCCGAGCTGCCTGCGGCGGACATCAGCGCGAGGGCCGGTGACCTCCGCGAGCAGCTGGGCGCCTTCGCCGGTCACGTGCAGTGGGAGTCGCAGGCGCGCGAGCGTGCAGTGCAGCGCCAATCGCTTGCCGCCAGTCTCGACGACGCCGGACGCGAGGCCGTCGAAGCGAGCGCGCGCAAGGAATCCCTGCCTGCCCGGCAGGCGGAGCTGCGCGCGCAGGCGTCGTCCGCTCGCGAGGCGGAAGGCAACGTCGCGACGTGGGAGAAGGAGGCGGAGCGACTCGCAGCGCGTGCCCTGGTGCTCCACCAGCTCGCGGAAGCCACCGATCAGGCTGGCCGGGCAGATGCCGCGCACGTCGCGGCCCTCGACCATGCACGGGCGGCACAGTCGGCCCTCCTGGATGCGCGTGCGAGGCTGGATTTCCTGCGAGGCGAGCAGGTCGCGCAGGCGGCGGCACGCCTGGCTGAGGCTCTCGAGGACGGCCAAGCGTGCCCGGTGTGCGGCGCGGCGGAGCATCCCGCGCCCGCGCATGCTGCAGCCGGCTCGTCCTTGGTCTCTGCTGAGGCAGTGGACGCTGCCTTCGCCGCGGTCGAGGAAGCGGAGGCCCGGCAGGCCACGGCGCACGAGGTCCTGTCGCACGCTGCCGACGATGCCTCGTCCGCGCGCACTGCACGCGACCTCCTGGCGGGATCCGCCGGAACCGACGATCCAGCCGTATTGGCGCGCCTGGCAACCGAGGCCGAGCTCGCGCTCGAGCAGGCACGTGGGGCCGCCGATGCCGTGGCTATCCTCGCCGGCCAGCTGGCCGACCTCGAGGACGAGGCCGTGCGCATCGACAGTGACCTACTGGCGGCCGCAGGCGCACGCGAGCGGGCCGAGACGGCACTGCGCGCTTTCGACGAGGGAGTCGAGCAGGGCGCAGCCGCCGTTGCTCGAGCACTCGCCTCCTTGGCCGAGGCCTTCTGCTCGGCCGGGACCGTGCCGATGACTGCGTCGGACGCCGTGGAGCAGCTGCGTGAGCGAGTGCTGGCACTGGACACCCTTGGTGCTGCCAGGGCCGAGCTGGACCTTGCCACTGCCGCCCTGGGTGGCGCGACTATCGATGCCGAGGAGGCACGAGCCGCTCATGAGCGCGCCGAGTCGGAACTTTCCGAGGCCATTGCCATGCGTGACCAGGCGCTGGCCGCGGCGTCCGGCCTGGAAGCCGGCGTCGCTGCGCTGGGAACTCTTCATGCTGACCTGCTCACGGCCCTCGCGAGGCTTGCCGAGCAGCAGGCGCGCGGCGCGGCAGCCATCCGGATGGCCGATGTCGCCAGCGGACGCGGGGCCGACAACATCAAGCGCACCGCGCTGGAGAGCTTCGTCGTGCAGCAGCGCTTCGCCTCGGTGCTCGCCGCTGCGAGCGTGCACCTCGATCGCATGAGTTCTGGCAAGTACTCCCTCGACCTCGAGGAGGATGCCAAGGGCAATCAACAGGCAGGCCTGGGCATTTCCGTTATCGATGCCTGGACGGGGCGACGGCGCGACCCGCGCACGCTGTCGGGCGGCGAGACGTTCTACGTCTCCTTGTCGCTCGCCCTGGGACTCGCCGACGTCGTGCAATACGAATCCGGCGGGGTGCCCATCGACACCCTGTTCGTCGACGAGGGCTTCGGGTCGCTCGACCAGGACACGCTCAACCTCGTCCTCGAGCAGCTCGACCACTTGCGCAGCGGAGGGCGCGTCATCGGGCTCGTCAGCCACGTCACCGAGATGAAGGAATGGGTGCCCGACCGGATCGAGGTATCCGTGGGCTCCGACCGCACGAGCGATGCGCGGGTGCTTCCGGAGGCGTGATCCATGCGCCGTGCGCGGGTGCCGCCCGGGGCACGTCGCACGGTGCCGCTGGGTAGTCTGACGTCGTCCACGTGCCACGCGCTCGAACGACAGGCGCCCAACCGGAAGGCCCTCATGCTGCGCTCGCTGATCACCATTGGCATCGTCGTCCTGCTCACGATGGGCGCCATCGCCCTGGGCGTGAAGTTCTTCGATACGTCCGTGCACGACGAGGAGAGCCGGCTCGACTAGCGGGTCAGGCAGGACTCGGCAGGATGAAGCGCTTTCACGGCAGGACTGCCGTCGTCACGGGCGCCAGCCGCGGAATCGGGCGTGCTATCGCCGAGCGACTCGTGGCCGAAGGCGCGCGCGTGTGCATCACCGCGCGCAAGCAGGAAGCACTCGACGCTGCCGTGGCAGACCTGCGGGCACTGGGCGGCGAGGGATGCGCCATCGGCGTCGCCGGCAAGGCCGATGACCCGACTGCGCGCAGCGAGGCCTTCGCGGAAGTTGCCCGGGCACTGGGACAGGTAGACCTGCTCGTCAACAATGCGGGCGTCAACGTTGCGTACGGCCGGACCCTCGACATCGACCCGGGCGCTGCGCGGAAGATCTTCGAGGTCAATGCGCTGGCAGCCCTCGAGTGGACCCAGGCTGCCGTGGCAGCAGGCCTGGGCTCGGCCGGCCCCGGCTCCGTCGTCAACATCTCGTCGGTTGCGGGGATGCTGCCGTCACCGGGCATCGGCTGGTACGGGGCCACCAAGGCCATGCTCGATCACCTCACCCGCCAGCTGGCGTTCGAGCTGGCGCCCCAGGTGCGGGTCAATGCGGTGGCGCCCGCGGTCATCCGGACTGCCTTCTCGACTGCGCTGTACGCAGCCGACGAGCAGGCTGCCGCTGCCGGCTATCCGCTCGGAAGGCTCGGTGCGAGCGAGGACGTTGCCTCGGCCGTCGCGTTCTTGCTCTCGGACGACGCCGCGTGGATCACCGGACAGGTGCTGGTCGTCGACGGCGGCCTGACATTGAAGGGAGGCGTCTGACATGGCGCGCGTAGCAGTGGTGACAGGTGCGGCACGGGGGCTGGGAGCGGCGATCACGCGACGCCTCCATGCCGACGGCATGGCAGTGGCTGCCATCGACCTCGACGAGGGAGGGGTCGCCGCACTCGCGGCCGAGCTCAGCGCCTCGGGCCCTGCCGTGATCGGCCTGCGTGCAGACGTGAGCGACGAGGCGTCGGTGGGTGAGGCGATGGCAGCCGTCCGCGCCGAGCTCGGGCCCGTCGGGGTGCTCGTGAACAACGCCGGCATCCTGCGCGACAACCTCCTCTTCCGCATGACCGTCGAGGACTGGGACCAGGTCATGAACGTTCACCTGCGCGGTGCCTTCCTCTTCACGCGCGCCGCGCAGGCCGACATGGTCGAGGCCGGCTGGGGCCGGATCATCTCCCTGTCCAGCATCTCCGCACTCGGCAATCGCGGGCAGGCCAACTACTCGGCGGCGAAGGCGGGCCTGCAAGGGCTGACCAAGACCCTTGCCGTCGAGCTCGGCAGGTTCGGCATCACGGCCAATGCGATCGCTCCCGGCTTCGTCGACACCGAGATGGTGCGCATCACCGCGCAGCGCATGGGCATCGACATCGACGAGCTCCTCGCCCAGGTGGCGAGCGAGGTACCCGCCGGCCGTGCGGGAACGCCCGATGATGTCGCCGCGGTGGCGTCGTTCCTGGCGCGCGACGATGCCGCCTATGTCAATGGCCAGGTCATCTACGTCGCGGGCGGGCCGCGCACATGAGCAGCGGCCCTGGCGACGGCGAAAGCCCTGACGTCGGCGAGAATCCCGAGTCCGGCGGCAGCGAGCTCGACGACGTGGTCCTCGACGAGGAGTTCATCCGTGGGGGAGTCCGTGAGGAAGCCGCCGAGGTGCGCCTGGAGCGCATCTCGCGCATCAGCCGCGAGAACAACCGACTCCAGGCCGCCGGCGAGATCGCCGATGGCACCGGTCGGCCGTCTGCACGGCGCATGCGCAAGGCAGTCCCGTGGATTGCCTTCGGTGCCGTGGCCGCTGTGGTCATCATCGTCATGGCCCTCGTGGCGCGATAGCCGCCTGCGAGGATCCCTCCACCTGGACGGAACCATCACCTCACGCGAGCCGGCCGTCGCGCGCCCGCTCCGCAGGCCAGCGACATGCCCGGCGGGCGCAGTCCGGCCGAGAGTCATGTCACAGCGATTGTCATGCGTGTGTCGGCATTGCGAGTGGGCCAGATCACAGGCATTTTCCGACAAATGCGACATTAAGGGCAGTGCGTGCGCAATGGCTGATTGGTCAATGTCGTTGCCCTGCATAGAGTTTTCGGCGCGGACGGTGCGGTCCGCCTGCGTGGGGCGCAATTCACCCCATGCGGTCAGGCCACTCCCTGGCGTAGCAGCGCTGGGTGCGGACGTGCCAGTGAGCTGTTCGACGTGCGATTCGTCGGGCCAGGCGCGCCTGCAGGGGAGGTGCCGTCGACGCAGAGTCGGCAGCGCTGACGATCCGCGGGGCATGGTCGCTGTCCGCCTGGATGGGCGCACAGCCGAGCTTGAAGGTTGCATGACTGCACGTGGGATAGCGGCCGCCGTTGCTGCTGCGACCGTTGCCGTTGCCGGTGTCGTGGGCGTTGGATCCGCGGCGGAATCGAGCGCAGCCACGGCTGCGCCCGCTCGGACGGTCAAGGCGTCGAGCGCGCTGAGCCCGGTCGGCGCCGCTGGCGCCCGGGGCATCGTCCCGTCCCCGCACGCAATGGCCGCGTCGTACCGGGCGACACGTGGTCGCCAGCTGTCGGCCCGGCCCACGCGCGCGCAGTCGCGGCAGGTGGCGCAGCTGTCGTTCGCGCACTTCACCACCCGCTCGCGCGCGACCCTGGACATGCGTGGCGTCGAGAAGAGCCTGTACCACGGCCGTTTCTACCGCGCGTCGGTCGAGCCGCTCCGGCGGTGCATCGAGACCCGAGAGAGCGAGGGCCACTACGACGTCGTGTCGCCCAGTGGCCTGTACTTCGGCGCCTACCAGGTCTCGCGCCCGCTGGCCCGGGGCGCCACCTGGATGATGCTGCCCGAGCACAAGCGCCTCATGGGCACGCGCGCGGCGCGCACCACCTTGCGGCGCCTTCGCTCCCTGCCGATGAACCGCTGGCCCCGCTACTGGCAGGACGCTGCCTTCCACACGATCATGAACTTCGAGCACACGCGCTCAGGCGCGGCCCACTGGGCGGGCGGTCGCTGGCACTGCTGATCGCCTGCGGCGCGGTGCCGGCCGGCCCAGTCGGGTGCGGCAGGCGGCGCGGGTGATCGAGATGAACTCACGCGTCATGCGGCTGACTGTTGCCCCCTTGCGGGTGGCCAGGATGATGGTGCGCGGGTCCAGCGGCGGGTCGAGCTCCTTGATGACGACGCCGTCGTCGTTGGTGTCGACCGCCAGCAGGGGCATCACGGCCGGCCCCATCCCCGCGCGGACCATGCCCTGCACGGCGCCGTTGTCGTTCGAGCGGAACACATAGCGGCCGCGGATGCCGCAGGAGCGCAGGCCGTTGTCGATGGTGTCCTGGCAGTCGCACGGATGCTGGCCGACCATGGGGATGCCCGCCAGGGCTGCGGTCGGGAAGGTCCGGGACTTGCCCATGCGCGCATAGTCGGAGCCGGCCGGAAGGACGGCGACGAAGGGGTCGGTACCGAGCTCGACAAGGTCGAGGCGGCTGTCCTCCATCGGCCCGGCGAGGAAGGTGATGTCGACCGCGCCGTCGAGCAGGTCTGCGATGAGCTGGTCGTTGTGATCGCGTTCGACCAGGTAGATGTCGACGTTGTCGGCCAGTGCGCGCAAGTCGCTGACCAGTTCGGGCAGGAGCTGGACGCTGACGCTCTGGTAGGTGCCGATCACCAGTCGCCCGCCCGTGCCGGACTCGAGGTCGGCCAGCTCGTGCGAGGCCAGTGCGATGCGATCGAGGATCGCCTGCGCATGGCCGAGGAGCAGTCGCCCGGCTGGCGTGAGCGAGACCGAACGAGGGCCGCCGGGGCGGTCGAAGAGCCGCATGCCTGCCGCCTTCTCGAGCGATGCGACTTGCTGGCTGATGGCTGCCTGCGAGAACCCCAGCGCGTCGGCTGCTCCGATGAAGGAGCCTTCATCGGCTACTGCGCGCAGGGCGGCTAGGTGCCGGATGCTGACGTCGTCGAGTGCCATGGTGCCTCCGGAGATACATCTGGAAATACATCAGGAAATACGATCGACACGATCATATTTCATCGTTTTTCTTTATTGAGACGATGGCGTACCTTCGTAGCAAGGAAACCTCGAAGGGAGTTGACATGACATCTGCATTCGACACTTTGACCATCGCACTCGCCCGTGAGGGCGTGGTGGCCACGGAAGGCGACATCCACGCCCTCGCTGCCTCTGCGCAGCGCGCAGGGGTCGGACTCCCGCTGGTGGAGGTCATGCGCGATGGCGATGCCCCGGAGTGCGTGCGCGTGCGCGCCTATGGCCGGCTCGCCGGCCGGGTGTTCGCGCTGCTGGGGGAGTCGCACGGACAGGTCGTCGATCAGGCCGCTGTCGGGCTTGCCGCGTAATTTGTAAAGACATATTGACAACTAACCCCGATTGCGCGTAGGGTCGCTGCAACGAGCCAGGCGAGCGCGAGGGTGATCGAGTATGTCGACAGTCCGGTTGACCACGGCGGAGGCAATCGTCCGCTTCCTCATCGCGCAGCAGGTCGAGGATGACCGCACCGGCGAGATCGCGCCGCTGATCCCCGGGGTGTTCGCCATCTTCGGCCATGGCAACGCACTTGGCCTGGGCGAGGCATTGGAAAGGCACCGCGGGGAGATCCGCACGATTCGCGGCCAGAACGAGCAGGGCATGGCCTTGGCTGCGGTCGCGTACGCGAAGGCCGCTCGGCGCCGGCAGGTCATGGCAGTCACGACCTCCATCGGCCCGGGCGCGCTCAACACCGTCACCGCGGCCGGCGTGGCCATGGCCAATCGGCTCCCCCTGCTCCTGCTGCCCGGCGACACCTTCCAGTCGCGCCTGCCCGACCCGGTGCTGCAGCAGATCGAGCCGTTCGACTCGCCCAGCGTGACCGCCAACGATGCCCTGCGGCCGGTGAGCCGGTACTGGGACCGCATCGTGCGCCCGGCGCAGGTGCTCTCCTCGCTGCCGCAGGCCATCGGCGTGCTGCTCGACCCGGCAGACTGCGGGCCGGTCACCATCTGCCTGCCGCAGGATGTCCAAGCGGAGGCCTACGACTTCCCCGAGTCGTTCTTCGCCCCCGTGGTGCACCGCATCCGGCGCGAGCGCCCAGACGTGGCAAGCGTCGCGCAGGCCGTGGAGATCATCAAGGCAGCCCGTCAGCCGCTCATCGTGGCGGGCGGCGGCGTCCATTACTCCCTCGCCGAGTCCGCACTCGCGGAGTTCGCCCGCGAGTTCGGCATCCCCGTCATGGAAACGGTCGCCGGCAAGTCGTCGATGACCCATGACGATCCCCACTTCGCCGGTCCCATCGGGGTCTTCGGCGAGCGTGCCGCCCAGTCCGTCGCGTGGGAGCCGGATGTCGTGATCGCCGTCGGAACCCGGTTGCAGGACTTCAGCACGGAGTCCGGGACGGTCTTCAAGAACCCCGACGTGCAGCTGGTCAGCGTGAACGTCGGCCGATTCGATGCGCTCAAGCGCGGCGCCGTGCCCGTGATCGGGGATGCGCGCGAGACCCTGGCCGACCTCGCGGCCGGGCTGCGCGGATGGCGTGCCCCTGCGCAATGGCTGGGACGGGCGCAGTCCTCAGCCGTCGAGCAGCGCGCCGAACTTGATGCGCGGCAGGCAGTCACCGATACGGCTCGGCCCACCTACGCGCAGGTCATCGGCGTCGTGAATGGCGTGGCAACCCCAGACGACTACGTCGTCGTCTCGTCCGGCGGGCTCGCGGGCGAGATCGTCATGAACTGGAAGAGCCAGGACGTCGCGACCTTCGACTGCGAGTACGGCTTCTCCTGCATGGGCTATGAGGTCAGCGGCACGTGGGGCGCGGCGATGGAGCGAGCGGTCACGCACCCCGGCTCGACGGTCTATGGGCTCCTCGGCGACGGCTCGTTCATGATGCTGCCGATGGACATCTACAGCGGTGTCCTGGTCGGTACCAGCATGACGCTGATCGTGTGCGACAACGGCGGGTTCAACGTCATCGAGCGCCTTCAGCTGGGGCACGGTGCGGCGTCGTTCAAGACCATGCTCGCCGATGAAGACCACCCGCAGCCGCCAGCCATCGACTTCGCTGCGATAGCCCGGGCCATGGGCGCCCATGGCTACAAGGTGACTGGCCTGGCCGAGCTCGACGAAGTCCTGCGCACGACGCACGGACAGCCGGGTGTGCATGTCGTCTCCATCGACGTGGCCCTGCACGAGTGGAGCGAGGGCGGATCCTTCTGGCAGGTGGGCGTGCCTGACGTCACGCACCGGCCGGAGGTCGATGATGCCCGCGGCCGGCTGGCCGACGGACTCTCGCACCAGCGCGCCCAGTGGCGACGCACCTGACCCTTCGCGCGAGCACTCCGGCCGTGGCGACCACCCTGCACTCCACCCGTTCGACGACACACCTGAAGGAAGCACCATGACTGCACGCGTCACTCATTGGATCAACGGATCACCGTGGGCAGGCACCCCGGCTCGCAGCGGAGATGTCTACGACCCTGCCACCGGCACGGTCACCAAGTCCGTCGACTTCGCCTCGAAGGAGCTCGTCGACGAGACGGTCGCGGTGGCGAAGGCCGCATTCGCCGAGTGGCGCGATGCGTCGCTGACGAAGCGCACGCAGGTGCTGTTCGCGTTCCGCGAACTGCTGAATGCCAACAAGGAGAAGGTCGCGGCGCTGATCACCGAGGAGCACGGAAAGGTGCTCTCGGACGCGATCGGCGAGGTGACCCGCGGGCAGGAGGTCGTCGAGTTCGCGTGCGGCATCCCGCACCTGCTCAAGGGCGGCTATTCGGAGGGCGTCTCGACCGGCGTCGACGTCTACTCGATCCGGCAGCCGCTCGGCGTCGTCGGCATCATCTCGCCGTTCAACTTCCCGGCCATGGTCCCGATGTGGTTCTTCCCGATCGCGATCGCAGCGGGCAACGCCGTCATCGTCAAGCCCAGTGAGAAGGACCCGTCAGCGGTCAACTTCATCGCCGAGCTGTGGAAGCAGGCCGGCCTGCCCGACGGGGTGTTCAACGTCGTGCACGGCGACAAGGAGGCAGTCGACGCGCTCCTGGAGAACCCCGACGTGAAGAGCATCTCCTTCGTCGGGTCGACGCCGATCGCGCACTACATCTACGAGACCGGCACGAAGAACGGCAAGCGCGTGCAGGCGCTCGGCGGGGC
>CAYFLP010000016.1:0-9636 GCA_964344045.1 uncultured Bifidobacteriaceae bacterium | reverse complement strand
GTGCATGGCCATCTCGGTCGTACTCGCGGTCGACCCGATCGGCGACGAGCTCGTCGAGAAGATCAAGGCGCGCATGCCAGCACTGAAGACCGGCGACGGCCGTCGTGCGTGCGACATGGGCCCGCTCGTCACCGGCGTGCACCGCGACAAGGTGAAGTCCTACGTCGATGCGGGCGAGGCCGCCGGTGCCACCTTGGTGGTCGATGGCCGCGAGATCAGCGTCGACGGCGCTGCCGAGGGCTTCTGGCTGCTGCCGACCCTGTTCGACAACGTCACGACGGACATGACCATCTATACGGACGAGATCTTCGGCCCGGTGCTGTCGGTCGTTCGCGTGAAGTCCTATGAGGAGGGCGTCCGCCTCATCAACGAGCACCGCTATGGCAACGGGACGGCGATCTTCACCAATGACGGCGGTGCTGCCCGGCGCTTCCAGAACGAGATCGAGGTCGGCATGGTGGGCATCAATGTCCCCATCCCCGTGCCGATGGCCTACTACTCCTTCGGCGGATGGAAGGCATCGCTGTTCGGCGACACGCACGCGCACGGCACCGAGGGCGTCCACTTCTTCACCCGCGGCAAGGTCGTCACCAGCCGCTGGCTCGACCCCAGCCACGGCGGCATCAACCTCGGCTTCCCGACCCAGTCCTGACCACCTCGAACCCAGGAGAACTTCGATGAGTGCATCACCGCTGCTGCGCATGGCACAGGACTCGCCTACCTGCCTGTGGAACGACTCGGCCGATCCGAACGAGCTCGCGGAGTCCATCGGCTGGGGTGCGGTGGGTGCCACGTGCAACCCGGTGATCGCATTGACGGCGCTGAAGGCGGACCCGCAAGGGTGGGCTGCCCGCATCCGCGCATATGCGGCTGAGCACCCGACGCAGACCGAGGACCAGATCGGCTGGGCGATGGTCAAGCAGTTGTCGGTCGATGCGGCGAAGCTGCTCGAGCCGGCCTTCGAGAAGTACCAGGGAGTCAATGGCCGCCTGTCGATCCAGACGGATCCTCGCTACTACCGCGACACGAACGCCCTCATCGAGCAGGCGACGCAGTTCGCCTCGCTCGCCCCCAACATGATCGTGAAGATCCCGGTGACGGCGGCCGGCGTCGAGGCCTTCGAGGAGGTGACCTATCGGGGCGTGTCGATCAACGCCACCGTCTCGTTCACGGTCGCGCAGGCTGTCGCGGTGGCCGAGGCGGTCGAGCGCGGGCTGCGTCGCCGCGAGGCCGAGGGCCTGGACATCTCCCGGATGGGCCCGGTGTGCACGATCATGGTCGGCCGCACCGATGACTGGATGCGCGCATCGGCGGAGAAGGAGCAGATCACCGTCGATCCCGGCATCACCGAGTGGGCGGGCGTCGCGGTCTTCAAGAAGGCCTATGGCATCTACCAGGAGCGCGGCTACCGCACTCGCCTGCTGTCGGCCGCCTTCCGCAATCACATGCACTGGAGCCAGTTCATCGGCGGGAACGTGGTCATCTCGCCGCCCTTTGGCTGGCAGAAGCGCATCAACGCGAGCGGCATCGAGCCGTCGCACCGTCTCGAGGTCCCTGTCGACGCACGCATCGTCGAGGACCTCTATGACAACTTCGGCGAGTTCCGCAAGGCGTATGACGAGGACGGCCTGGCGCCGGCGGACTTCACCGCGTACGGCGCGACGGCGCGCACGCTGCGGCAATTCCTCGCGGCCAACAATGAGCTCGAGTCCTTCGTCCGCGACGTGACGGTGCCCAACCCCGACAAGTAGCCGGCTGCCGCACACCCCAGCTGCCCGCGCCGCACACCGTCCGTGCTCGCCGCATGCGAGGCCTCGCGCGGGGGAGCGAAGGGGATCAGCGGTCGATGAGGGTCGTCTCGAACGCGTAGCTGTCGGCCCGGTAGCTGCTGGACGAGAACTCCACGGCGCGCCCGGATGCATCGAATGCGGTGCGCTCGAGGGTGAGCAGGGGATCGCCGGTGCGGATGCCCAGGAGGCGGGCCTGTACTGACGTCGCGGCCGATGCGCCTATGCGCTGGTGCGCGATCGCGATCTGAACGCCCGCCTGGCGCATGAGCTCGTAGAGGCCATGGTCGGCGAGCACGGTGGCATCGAGCCGGAGCAGGTCCACCGGTACCCAGTTGCGCATGATGGCCAGCGGCTCGTCATTGTCGAGCCGCAAGCGCTCGAAGTGATGCACGACGGTGGCCGGCTCCAGGCTCAGGGCCGTGGCGGCGGCGGGGTCGGCGGCCTCGGTCGCATACGACAGGACCTGCGTCGCGGGTCGGCGCCCGGCCCGGGCCAGGTCGTCGTAGAGGCTCGTCAGCTCGACCTGGCGGTTCACCTTGGCATGGACCACCTGGGTGCCCACGCCACGCCGTCGCACGAGCAGGCCCTTGTTGACCAGCTCGGAGATCGCCTGGCGCACGGTGGGCCGGCTGAGGCCGAACCGGCTCGCGATCTCTACCTCGGTCTCGATGCGGTCGCCGGGAACGAGCGTTCCGTCGGCGATCGCGGCCTCGATCTGCGAGGAGACCTGGTAGTAGAGCGGCACCGGGCTGCGTCGGTCGATGGTCAGGTCGAGATGCGGCATGGCAGCAGGCTATTCGCTGGAATGTACTTTGGCTAGACATATGAATGTCTTCGGTTTTATTGACACTGTGACGCGGGCTCGGGAGACTTCAGCCATGGCGCATGCCTGGGACGTCCTCACCATCGGCCGCGTGGGCATCGACATCTACCCGCTGCAGACCGGGGTGGGCCTCGAGGATGTCAGCACCTTCGGGAAGTTCCTGGGCGGCAGTGCCACCAATGTCGCGGTGGCGGCCGCGAGGCTCGGGCATGCCTCGGCTGTCATCACGCGCACGGGCGACGACCCCTTCGGCCGCTACGTGCACGCGGAGCTCGCGCGCCTCGGAGTCGACGACCGGTACGTCTCGGCCGTGCCGCACCTGCTCACTCCCGTGACCTTCTGCGAGATCTTCCCGCCCGACGACTTCCCGCTGTGGTTCTACCGCCAGCCGAAGGCGCCGGACCTCGAACTGCGCGGCGAGGACCTCGACCAGCAGGCCATCTGCGATGCCCGGGTGTTCTGGTCGACAGTGACAGGGCTCTCGGACGAGCCCAGTCGCTCGGCGCACCATGTGGCCTGGATGGCGCGCGACCGCCGCCCGTTGACGGTCCTGGACCTCGACTACCGACCGGGCTTCTGGGCCTCTCGCGAGGCTGCCTGCGCGGAGGTGCGCCGTGCGCTGCCGCAGGTCACCGTGGCCATCGGCAATCGCGAGGAGTGCGAGGTCGCGACGGGGGAGAGCGATCCGCACCGTGCAGCGCATGCCCTGCTCGACGCCGGAGTCGAGCTCGCCATCGTCAAGCAGGGCCCGCGCGGCGTGCTCGGCATGTCGGCCGACGAGACCGTCGAGGTGCCCCCCGTGCCGGTCGAGGTGGTCAACGGCCTGGGCGCGGGCGATGGCTTCGGCGGCGCGGTATGCCATGGCCTGCTCAGCGGCTGGCCGCTGGAGAGGATCCTTCGCTTCGCCAATGCCGCGGGCGCGATCGTCGCATCCCGGCTGGAATGCTCGACCGCCATGCCCACCGTCGACGAGGTGGAGACAGTGCTCGTGAGAGGAGCCGTGTGATGGGAACGTCCGGACGCCACTACCGCCCGGCGGCCCACCCTGCCGCGAACGCAGGGGGAGCCGATGCGAGCCCCTGGGAGCTCGTGATCTCGCCCGAGGATGCCGGTTGGGCGTGGTCGAGCCTGCGGATCGTGCGGTTGGGGCCGGGTGAGTCGATCGAGGTCACCGCAGATGGCATCGAGTTCATCGTGCTGCCCCTCAACGGGTCTGCGACAGTCGACGTGGGCGACCAGTCCGCCCACCTGCGCGGCCGGGACAGCGTCTTCTCCGCCGTCACGGACTTCGCCTATGTCGGCCTCGGCCAGGCTGCCAGAATCACCTCTGCGGGAGGCGGCCGCTTCGCGCTGCCGGCCTCGCGCGCTCGCACGGAGCTGCCCTTCCGCTACGTGCCTGCCCCCGACGTGACCGTGGAGTTCCGCGGTGCCGGTCCCTGTTCGCGCCAGGTCGTCAACTTCTGCACTCCCGACACGTTCGAGGCCGATCGGCTGATCGCCTGCGAGGTGCTCACCCCGGGCGGCAACTGGTCGTCGTACCCGCCGCACAAGCACGATGTCGAGCGCGACGGCGAGACATCCCTCGAGGAGATCTACTACTTCGAGGTCGCGGCGGGACCCCAGGGCCCGGGCATGGCCTACCAGCGGGTGTACGCATCCGACGAGCGCGAGATCGACGTTCTCGAGGAGGTGCGGTCCGGCGACACCGTCCTCATCCCGCACGGGTGGCACGGGCCATCGATCGCTGCTCCTGGCTACGACCTGTACTACCTCAACGTGATGGCGGGCCCTGGCGCCGAGCGGCTCTGGCTCATCTGCGACGACCCGTCGCATGCCTGGGTGAGGCAGACCTGGCAGGAGCAGGAAGTGGATCCGCGGCTGCCCCTCACGCGCGCGCTCGGCTAGGACAGCGACTGCAGCTCGCGCAGGCAGGCGATGGCGAGGTCGTGGTCGTCTACCTGGGGCAGCCCTGACACGTACATGCCGCCCACGATGCCGACATGGGCGACGGCAATCGGCACGCCGCCTCCGTGAGCGGCGTACTGCAGCTCGTCCAGTCCCGTGGAGTCCGTGAACGTCGTTCCTCGCTCCTCGTACTTCACCCGGACGGCCAGGGTGCTGTCCTCGAAGCGTTCGACCACGCGGGCCTTGCGCTCTATCCAGCCGTCGGAATCACGGCGCGATCCGGGCATGGCGGCGCGAAAGGCGACCTGCCCGAGCCTGCGGACCTCGATGACGATGGGCAGTGACGCATCCCGTGCGCGCTCCACGGCGATCAGGCCGAGTGCCACGGCATCTGCCTGGGTGAAGGAGCCGAGGGTCACGCTCGTCGCCTCGTCGTGCAGTTGCGCTGTGGTCCGGCCACCCGTGGTCGCATCAGTCATGTGCGCATCCTGCCCGATCGGAGGACCTGCGCCCCTAGCGGCCGCCGCATGCCGGCGGGATGGTTGCGGCATGGAGGGCCGGACGACGGTACGAGGCCTGACACGGGAGCAGGCCGGCGAACGCCTGCGCATCGACGGTCCCAATGTCATCCCGCCGCCGCGCAGGCCCTCGCCCGTGCGCCGCCTCGTCGGCGGCCTCACCCACTTCTTCGCGCTCATGCTCTGGGTGGCGGCCGTGCTCGCGCTGCTGGCAGGGATGCCCCAGCTGACCATTGCAGTCGTCGCCGTGATCGTGCTGAATGCGATCTTCGCCTTCGTGCAGGAGGCACGCGCCGACCGCGCCGCCGAGCGGCTGTCGGCCATGCTGCCCGCGCGGGTGACCGTGATCCGCGATGGCGTGCGCACCGACATCGATGCCACGGAGGTCGTCGAGGGCGATGCGATAGCCCTCGAGTCCGGTGATCGCATCCCCGCTGACGCGACGGTCACGCGCGCACTTGCCCTGTTCCTCGACACGTCCATGCTCACCGGCGAGAGCCGTCCCGTCTCGGTGCAGGCAGCCGACCGCGTCTATGCCGGAACCTTCGTCGTCGAAGGGGAGGGCGATTGCGTCGTCGATGCGACGGGAGTGCGCACCCGCCTCGCCGAGATCTCCCGGCTGGCAACCGCTGCGCCCAAGCCGCCCACGCCCCTGGCCCTGGAGCTGCGCCGGGTCGTGCGCCTCATCGCCATCATCGCGGTGGCCGTCGGTGCGCTGTTCTTCGCCATCAGCGCCATGCTCGGTAACCCGCTCTCGGAAGGCTTCATCTTCGCGGTGGGCGTGACGGTCGCGTTGGTGCCCGAGGCGCTGCTGCCGACCGTGACGTTGACCTTGGCATGGGGTGCCGAGCAGATGGCCAAGCGCAAGGTGCTGGTCCGCCATCTCGAGGCAGTGGAGACCCTCGGATCGACGACCTGCATCTGCACCGACAAGACAGGCACGCTCACGCGCAATGAGATGACCGTGGTGCGCGCATGGACGGCGCATGGCTCGGCAGCAAGTGACAGCCTGGGCTATGCCCCGCAGGGCGACCTGACGTTCGCGGGCGACCACGCCGAGGCCTCGGTGCGCGAGGTGGCCCGCGTCGCTGCCGCCTGCTCGGACGGGTACGTATTCGAGCGTGACGGCCAGTGGCATGCGCATGGCGACCCGATGGAGGCGGCCATCGACGCCTTCGCCCGCAAGCTCGGCATCGACACCGGGGCCCTGCGCGCGGGCGTGGACGGCAGGTTCCCCTTCGATCCCCGCAGGCGCCGGATGTCGGCCTACGTGCATGGGGCCGTGGCGGTGAAGGGCGCGACGGACTCCCTGCTGGGCTGCTGCACCCAGTCCCCGTCGCCGGACGAGATCCACGCTGTCTGCGATGCGTGGGCCGCACAGGGCCTGCGCGTGCTGGCCGTGGCCGAGCGCCCGGCCGCGCGGCTTCCGGCATCGGATGCCGAAGCCGAGCGCGACCTGGCCTTCGTCGGGCTCCTCGGACTGCAGGATCCCCCGCGCGGCGATGTGCGTGCCTCGCTCGATGCCTGCCGCGCGGCAGGAATCGCGGTCATCATGGTGACCGGGGACCATCCGGCCACGGCCCAGGCGATCGCCGACCAGGTGGGCCTGCGCGAACCCGCAGGGATCGTCACCACGGGCGCTGAGCTGCCGCGCGGAGATGCAGAGCTCGCAGCCCTGCTCGGCCCTGGCGGGGCCGTCGTCGCGCGAGTGACCCCCGAGGACAAGCTGCGCATCGCGCAGTGCTTGCGCGCGGCCGGGCACGTCGTGGCCATGACGGGTGACGGAGTCAATGACGTCCCCGCACTGCACGCCTCGAATATCGGCATCTCCATGGGGGAGTCCGGCACCGACGTCGCGCGCGAGGCGGCCGACCTGGTGCTGCTCGACGACCACTTCGCATCGATCGTCGCGGGCATCGAGCAGGGGCGCGCCACCTTCGTCAACATCCGCAGGTTCCTCACCTATCACCTGACCGACAACGTCGCGGAGCTGACGCCGTTCGTCGTGTGGGCGCTGACGGGCGGGGCCTTCCCCCTTGCCCTGGGCGTGCTGCAGATCCTCGCCCTCGACATCGGGACCGACACGCTCACCGCAGTCGCGCTCGGGGCCGAGCCGCCGGCCAGGCACCTGCTGAACGGGCCGCCTGTCGCCGGGCGCCTGCTCAACGGCACTGTCCTGCGCCGGGCATTCGGCGTGCTCGGCCCGACGGAGTCGCTCGTGTCCATGGCCGTGTTCGTTGCCGTCCTGCTCGCATTCGGCCCGATCACGGCAGCAACCCCGTCGGCGATCGCGGTGGCCTCCGGCGCTGCCTTCTTGACGGTGGTGCTCGGCCAGATGGCCAATGCGTGGGCGTGCCGCAGCTCCACGCGCAGCCCCTGGTCGATCGGCTGGTGGGGCAATCGCCTGCTGCTGCCCGCCGCGCTCGCGGGGCTGGCCTTCTCCGTGGCGATGCTGGTCGTGCCGGTCTTCGCCCATGCGATGGGCCAGCAGGCGCCTCCGGCATGGGCATGGGCGCTCGCCGCGCTCGCGATGCCAGCAGTGCTCGCCATGGACGCATTCGACAAGTGGCTGAGCAGGCGTCGGCGCAGGGCTGGTGTGTTAGCGTCGCCGCCACCAACGAGGAGGTTCCATGCCAGCCGCGAGTGACGCCCCAGCACCGCTGTACTTGCTTGCCGTTATCCGTCCGCGGCTGGATCTCCTGGACGTGGTCGAGGAGCGACTGCGCGTCATGATGGCGGCGAGCGAGCGCGAGCCGGGATGCTCCTTCATGGAGCTCGCCGTCGATCCGTCCGACGCGACCACCTGGTACATGTTCGAGAAGTTCCACTCGCGTGCCGACTGGGACGATCACATGCAGACCGAGCACGTCATCGCCGGCAACGACTTCCTCGCCGACAAGCTGCGCGAGCCGACCGAACTGCGGCTCTACGCCGGCAAGTAGGGGGCCGCGCGCATGGCCCCGACGATCGACCTCAACGCCGACCTCGGCGAGGAGTGCGGCGACGACCTGGCCATGCTCGCGATCGTCACGTCGGCCAGCATCGCCGCAGGCGGCCATGCAGGCGGAGGAGACGTCCTGGCGAGGACAGTCCGCGCGGCGGCCGAACGGGGCGTGCGCGTGGGAGCCCACCCCTCGTACCCTGACAGGCCGGGCTTCGGGCGCATCTCGTTGCTGGGCCGCATGGGGGTCCGGGAGCTCGCGGCGAGCGTGACGCGGCAGGTTGCCGAGGTCGGCGCGCGGGCGCACGATGCGGCCATCGCCCTGTCGCACGTCAAGGCGCACGGTGCCCTGTATCACGATCTGGATGCGGATGAATCCCTCGCCCGCGCGTACCTGGATGCGATCGATGCCGGTTGCCCGGGTGCCGGCGGTGATGTCGTGCCGGTGATGTGCCAGGGGGGCGGTGCGCTGGAACGGATGGCCCTGGCACAAGGACGCACCGTGATCACGGAGGGCTTCGCCGACCGCGGGTATGCGCCGGACGGGAGCCTCGTGGCTCGATCTGCTCCGCACGCGCTCATCGAGCATGCGGACGCGGCTGCGGCACAGGCTGTCGCCATCGCCCGGGACGAGGCCGTGCGGGCGGTCGACGGAACCGTCGTCGCGATGCGGGCGCGCAGCCTGTGCCTGCACGGGGATTCGCCCGGTGCGGTGCGGCTCGCACTGTCGGTGCGCGAAGCGCTGGAGGCCGCAGGCATTGCGGTGGCTGCATGGCCGGCCTAGAGCCGGGCATCGGGCCTGCCTGGCTGGGCGACCGCGCGGTCGTCGTGGGCGGGCCCGGGCTCCCAGGCACGCCCACCAGCCTTGCGCTGGCGCTCTCGCGTGCCCTGGACTCGGCCGATGTCGTCGTCCGGGCGGGGATGACGGAGGTGCTCGTCGAGTCCCGCGTGCCGCGTGACTCCCTCCTCGACGACGTCGCGTCCGTGCTGCCGACGTGCCTGGAGCCCGACGGGGGTCCCGTGTCCGGCACCAGCAGTACCCACTCCTTGCACGTCGACTACGCGGGAAGTGACCTCGCGACAGCCGCGACCAGCCTGGGCCTGACCCCTGACGAGCTCGTGTCGGCACATGTGCGCCAGTCCTGGCGCGTGGCCATGGTCGGGTTCGCGCCGGGCTTCGGGTATCTCGTGCCTGTCGGCGAGCCACTCGCGGACTGGGCCGGGCTGGCCCGGCTCGCCGTGCCGCGCGAGCGGGTTCCAGCAGGCAGCGTCGCCGTCGCGGCCGGCATGTCTGCCGTCTACCCGGCCGACATGCCCGGGGGCTGGCACCTGCTCGGCACCTGCCGCCAGCGGGTGTTCGATGCCGAACGAGCCGACCGGCCCAGCCTCCTTGCTGCGGGTGACCTCGTGCACTTCGTCGTGGCCGGCACGTCGTGAGCGCCGCGCCCCTCGCGCGGGTCGTCGCCTGCGGCCTCGCGCTCCCGCAGGACCTCGGCCGATGGGGCTTCCAGGGTGCCGGAGTTCCCGTCTCCGGAGCCCTGGACACCCTGCGCTACCGGATTGCTGCGATGCTCGTGTCGGGCATGGATCCCATGGATGCCCCGCCAGGGCCGGCCGTGGTCGAGGTCCTCAGCGGCGTGCTCGTGCTCGACGTCGAGC
>CAYFLP010000015.1:8925-21279 GCA_964344045.1 uncultured Bifidobacteriaceae bacterium | reverse complement strand
GGGTGGAAGCACCCGCGCATCGTCGCTGCGTACGCGCCCTAGGCCTCGCGACAGCACAGGAGCAGCGCGAAGTCAGGCTCCTGCCTGCCGGGATCCGCGTCCGTCCATGCGTCGATGGCGATCAGGCCGACCTGGGCGAGCTCGGCAGCCATCCGGTCAACGCGGAACTTGGTCGAGATCTCCACGAAGAGCCGCGTGCCAACCGGCACGTGAGCGGGGATCCCGGCGACAGTGACACGTAGGTCGCGCTCGGCACGGATGCGCATCTCGATGCGCTCAAGCTCCGCATTCCAGGACGGCTCGTAGGCGAAGGCCAGCGGGTCGAGGTCGGCATCGGCCAGCTCATTGACATGCGGAACGACGTTCAGGATGAAGTCGGCCGTCAGGCCCAGGCGGTCGTCGTAGGCGGCGAGGATGCGAGCAGGCTCCTTCACGAGGTCGATGCCCAGCAAGAACCAGTCCCCTGGCCGCAGGGCTGCTGCCACCCCGCGCAGGAAGCCCGCCCGCTCCGTCACGGTGAGGTTGCCGATCGTGCTGCCCAGGAAGGCGAGCATCGCAGGCCCGTCGGCGGACAGGGCGCCGACGTCGCGCATGAAGTCACCGGCCTGCCAGCCGAATGCGATGCCCGGATGCGAGCCACGCAAGGCTTCGACCGCCCGCCTGGCAGCGTCGGCGTTCACGTCGACTGCGGTGAATCCGTCGAGCAGCCCGACTGCGGCAAAGCCCTCGATGAGGGCATGGGTCTTGGGCGATGCGCCACTGCCAAGCTCGACGATTGCGGTCGCGTGCGTGCGCTCGGCGATGCCGCGGGAGTGATCGCGGAGCAGGCCCAGCTCGACCCGCGTGGGGTAGTACTCCTCGAGCTCGGTGATCTGCTCGAACAGGTCGCTGCCGTGGTCGTCATAGAGCCAGGCCGCAGGCATCAGGCAATCCTCGGACGCAAGGACGGCCCGGAGCCGGGACGCGTTCTCTGCTGACCTCATCGCGCTAGTCGCACCCCGCTCAGCATCCATCTCGAATGAGGGTAGAAGAAGTTGCGGTACGTCACGCGGGTGTGACCGGGCGGAGTGAAGGCGCATCCGCCGCGCAGCACCATCTGGCTGGACATGAACTTGCCGTTGTACTCGCTCACGACTCCTGCGACAGGGGCAAAGCCCGGGTAGGGCGCATAGGCCGAGGCCGTCCACTGCCAGCACGTGTCGAGAGCCTGCTCGAAGTCTCCCGGCCGCTGCGAGATGGCGTGCTCCCATTCGAACTCCGTCGGGAGCCGGGCGCCCGCGAAGCGGGCGTACGCATCGGCCTCGTAGTAGGACACGTGCGTGACGGGCAGTGCCGGGTCGAGGTCGAAGGTGCCGTGGAGAGTGTGCTGGCGCCAGCCGCCGTTGTCCCGACGCCAGTACGAGGGCGCCTGCCAGCCCTCGCGCTGGCAGGTCGCCCAGCCGTCGCTGAGCCACAGGTCCGGGCGTGCGTAGCCTCCCGCGTCGATGAACTCCAGCCATTCGCCGTTCGTCACCAGGCGCGACGCCAGGCTGAAGGCAGGCACGTAGGCCTGGTGCCGAGGGCCTTCGTTGTCGAAGGAGAAGCCGTCGGCCGCGCCGATGTCCGTCATGCCGGCATCGAAGGACCGCCAGGCGCACGGCTCGTCGGCACCGCGCACGGCGAAGCCATCGGGGTAGGCCACCGGCTCGAGCGGGTTGAGGCTGAAGGCGTGGTTGATGTCCATGAGCATCAGCTCCTGGTGCTGCTGCTCATGGTGAAGGCCGAGTTCCACGAGAGCACGGTCGATCTCGCGCTCTCCCCCCAGGAGTTCGCACATGCAGGCATCGACCGCCTCGCGGTACTCGGTCACTTTCGCGATGCCCGGCCGCGAGACAACACCCCTGGCCGCACGCGGGAACTGCGGCCCGACTGCCTGGTAGTAGCTGTTGAACATCTCCCGGTAGAGCGGCTGCGGATGCACGTAGCCCGGGTAGAAGCGCTCCAGGATCACGGTCTCGAAGAACCAGGTCGTGTGGGCCCGGTGCCACTTCGTCGGGCTGCAGTCGGGCATCGATTGCACGGTCTGGTCCTCAGCCGATAGCGGCGCAGCGAGGGCCTCGGTGCGCGCTCGGACCGCTCGGTACCTATCGAGTTGCGTCATGCGGGCGCTCCCTGCTGTCGCTGATCCCGGCGAACCCGGATCGCGATCATTGTCGCTGTCGGCGCAACGACCAGGCCCGTCGCCCCGAGGATGGGATGGCCGATCACGAGGCCGTAGGCCAGCCAGGTCAGGGCCGTGACGGCCTGGACTACCCAGAAGAGCACCGAGGCATGGGGCGCCGGCTGATGGCGGATGAGAACGCTCCACGCCATGGGCATGACGATCAGGAGGGAGAAGGCGGCCGCGACCACGCCGACGTCGGAGGGCTCCAGGTAGTTCATCAGGGGCAGCACTGCCAGGCCCAGGCAGAGAATCGCGAGCGTGCGCCAGGGCACCTGCTTGGCCACGATTGCCAGGATCATGATGATGATCGGGGAGATGATCGCGACCGCTGACGAGATGAGCGACGGCAGGTTCTCGATGTCCCAGCTGTAGGCGATCCACCAGAAGCCCGACAGGAGAAGCAGGTCCACGGTGGCGGGGCTGATGGCCTGCGGATCATGCTGGCGGACGACCTTGACCAGCGCGGGCACGGACGTCGCCATGTAGAGCAAGGAGCCTGCGATGCCCAGCACATGGGCGAGCGCGCCCTGATCAGTCACGATCCCCGGCCCACGACTCATGCACGGCATCCGGGCCCGGCGGCGGCGGCTGCGAGGCCGCGCCATGCACCGATGCCCAGATGATGCGATCGAGCCACCACTGGGGCACCTGGTCGAGCGCCCGCCGGGAGAAGGCCTTCTGCGAGGCACTGGCCCCAGGGGACTCCGCGGTATTGCGCTCGAGCAGGTCGACCTTCGCAGCGACGTCGTCGTAGGCCGCTGCATTGACGGGACGGTTGGCGAAGGCATTGAACATCGGGGTCGCCATGGCATCGTTGATGGTGAGCGGCTCCATGCCCAGCATCAGCTCGATCGTGCGCAGGACGCTCAGGATGTCGTAACGATCGGAGATCACGCCGCCCTTCGCGTAGGGGCTGATGACAAGGGCGGGAATCCGCCTGGCATTGACGTGATCGGCGCCGTCCTGGCTGTCGTCCTCGACCACGAAGATCGCGCTCGAAGCCCAGATGTCCGAGTGCGAGATCAGGTCGACCAGCTGCCCGAGGCCCTGGTCGTTGTCGGCCATCATCGCCATGGGAGTGAAGGCGCCGGGCATCGTGCCCAGGGTGTGGTCGCCGGTGAGCGAGATGTAGTTCAGGGCCGGCACGCTGCCACTGGCCAGCTGCTGCTCGAACCTCGCCGTGAAGCAGTCGACGTGGCTGAAGGAGGTCGCAGGCGCCCCGGCGGGAAGGGAACCATCGAAGATGAGCGCGCCGTTGCTCGCCTGCCCGATCGTGTACGAGCCCGGGAAGCATCCACTCGGCGGCCCGATGTCACTGTGCGCCGCGACCTGGCGGGCCTTGCGCGTCAGCACAGGTCCCCTGTCCTTGTCCGGCAGGTCGGGGAACTCGTTGACGAGTGCCTCGCCGTAGTTGAAATAGCTGACGCCTTCCTGCTGCGCATGCTCGAACAGCGAGCCCGTCGACGGGAAGCTGATCGAGTACTGCTGATCGGCGGGACGTCCGCGCGCTGCGTAGTTCTGCCACCAGTTGATGTTCGTGTAGTACGGCACGGTCGCCGTCGCGGTTATCGCATGGCCCTCGATGGATGCCTCGGAATTGGCGTAGACGTTGTCGAGCAGGCCGAAACGGTTCGCCAGGGCATGGAGGTTGGGCACCGCGTCGGCTGAGGTGAACACCGCCAGCGAGGGATCGCTGCGCCCCTTGCCGATAGTGCCGAGCACCTGGTCGTACGAACGGTTCTCCCGCACGACATAGAAGACATGCCGGATGGGGCCGTTCGGCCGGACCACTGTCTGCGCAGGCGTGGCGGGATAGGCAACTGGCACGAGTTGCGCATCGGCCCTCCTGGTGAGCACTGCAAGCCGCTCATCCGAAGGCATGTCCGCGACTGCGGCGGTACCGCGCACCTTCGTGGCGCCGTAGACCTGCTGTGGATTCTCGAAGATGTCCGTTGTCGGGGGCAGGGGATTGAAGGCCCAGAAGATCGGATCCTGGGGATTGGCCGGATTGGGCCCCTGGGGGTTGGCACCCGTGCCGAAACCCTTGGCCGTGGTGTAGGCCAGGCGGGTCCTGCCGTGGTCAGTGAAGCTGAACACGCTGGTCGGCTCGCTGGCGGTGGGGATGCGCCCGATCACATGCCAGGCAGTGCCGGACCCTCGTGCGGACGTGGCGAGCGACACCACGGCAAGCTCGTCCGTCTGCTCATTGGCGACGAGCAGGCGCGACTCGTCAGGAGTCAGGGCGAGCGCGACGGGCCCGGCGCCGCGGCCCTCCGCGCGGCCCACGGTGATCGTGCGCGTGACCTTCCGGCGCTTGAGATCCACCACGCTGACCCAGTCGGACTGGTTCACGGCGACATAGGCAGTGCGTCCGTCGCCGCTGACCACGACACCCAACGGATGCGAGAGGTTCGCGCCCACCTGGACGTCAGCGGTCTTCGTGCCCCGCGCGAGGTCGATGAGCGAGAGCGACCCAGTGCCCTCGTTCGTGACGAGCCCGGTGCGCCCGTCGGGAGTGATCGCTGCCGCATAGGGGTAGTGGCCGGTCTTCACGTAGCGAACTGCCCTGGAACCGGACACGTCGACTATTGCTGCCTGGTCGGCGAGATTCAAGGGAACCAGCAGGGTGCTGCCATCAGGAGACACGGCCAGCCTGTCCGCCCAGCCGGCGGCAGCGCCAGCGACTCCCGGGCGCTGGGCATTGAAGTTCTGCACCGCGGGGGCATCGGCGGGCACGGGAACCGAGATGGTCGCGACTTCCCTTGCCGATGCGCAGGTGTCGCCAAACGCGAAGACGTGAACGACGTTGCCGCTTGCGCCCGGCAGGCTCGCCTGCGTCGGAATCCATCTCGACATGGGCAGCCCCGACACGTACGCACGGCGATGGGCACTGTCGATCGCGATTCCTCCGGATGCCCCCGGCACCGGCAGCGTCGCGCATGCCCTGCCCGTTGCCGTGTCGACGATCCTCACGTCATTGGCGAAACCGGTCGACACGGCCCACAGCCAGCGTCCGTCGGCCGACATCGCCGCGCCCGTGGTGAAGTTGCCGAGTTCGGCCTGCGTGCCAAGGGGGTCAAGCCGGCGCCCTGTGGGCAGGAGGCGCGCTGCAGGAGACGGCGACGACGCGGCTCCTGCAGCGGGCAGCACGCGCGCCGTCGAGGAAGGAGCGGCCACCACAGCCAGTGACAGCGCCACTGCTGTGAGTGACGGGGCCACCGCCGCGAGGATCCAACTCGGGCTGACGCGCATGTCCGAATTGTCTCGCAGCAGCCTCGTCGAGGCACGGCGAGGCGAGGCGCGCGACCACGCGCCCCTAGCGCCGGACCGCCGCCATCATGGCCTCGGGATAGCGCGTTCCGGCAGCCACGCCAGCCGGAGCCACTGCATCGAGGTCGGCCAGGTCGGACGCGCTGAGCGCGATGGATGCGGCGGCGAGGTTCTCGGCCAGCCAGGTACGCCTCTTCGTCCCGGGGATCGGGACGACGTCACCGCCCTGAGCGAGGACCCAGGCGAGGGCAAGCTGCGAGGCAGTGACGCCCTTTGCCTGGGCGATGTCGTGGATCGCATCGGCAACCCGCAGGTTCGCCTGCAGGTTGTCGCCCTGGAACCGGGGATTCATCCGGCGCCAGTCCGTGTCGTCGAGGTCGCCTTCCGATCGGATCGTGGCCGACAGGAAACCGCGGCCCAGCGGGGAGTACGGGACGAAGCCGATGCCCAGCTCGCGGGTCGTCGCCAGGACGCCGTCGTCCTCCACATCGCGAGTCCACAAGGACCATTCGGTCTGCAGGGCCGTGACCGGGTGCACCGCATGCGCCCGACGGATCGTCTCCGGGGCAGCCTCGCTGATGCCGAGGAAGCGCACCTTGCCTGCGTGCACGAGTTCGCTCATCGCGCCCCAGGTCTCCTCGACGGGGACATTCGGGTCGATGCGGTGCTGGTAGTACAGGTCGATGTGGTCGACGCCCAGGCGTCGCAGGCTCGCATCGCACGCCTCGCGCACATAGGCGGGGTCGCCCTTGATGATGCGCGTGCCGTCGGGCAGCCAGATGTTGGCGAACTTCGTGGCGATCACCACGTCGTCGCGGTGGGCGCGCAGCACTCCCCCGACGAACTCCTCATTCGTCCCGGCACCGTAGACGTCGGCGGTGTCGAAGAAGGTCAGGCCGGCTTCGATCGCGGCGAGGATGGTGGCCTGAGCCTCGTGCGGATCGACGGATCCATACATGGGAACCATGCCCATGCACCCCAGGCCGACCTCGGATACCTCCAGTGCCGCCGGGCCCGTGCCGAGGGTGCGCTTCGCCAATGCCATGCGGCCATCTTGGCACCGATCCGGCCGGGCAGGCAGCCGAAGGCTGCCGGGCACCGTGCCTACCGAAACCGTCGAGCCAGACGAGCTAGCCGCGCTGCGGGTAGATCCCATCCGTCGCGACGCCCCACACGTAGCCGTCCGGAGCCTGCACATACGGCACGTTGTCGCCCAACAGGGCGCGGAGCGCATCCACCGTACTGACTTTCAGGTTCCTGACGAGATTGCCATCGGCAGGCACCACATCGGCTGGCAGCGGAGCGGAGGACGGGAACAGATGCAGGCTGCCGATCAGGACGCTCGTGTCATTGGGCCAGTTCTGGGGCACCTGCCACGCACTGAAGTTGGCGCCCAGCAAGTAGCCGAGACCCACCTTCGTCAGCCCTGCGGCCGACAGGCTCCTCTGGCCGAATGGGCCGATGGAGGTCAGGAGGACCTCGCCAGGCAGGGCGGTGATCCCGCCCTCCGGCTGCGGGAAGGTGCCGTCGAGGGGCACTGTCCACTGCAGGCAGTCGCCGGTGCCGTCGGGGCCTTGGCGAAGGCCAGCCCACGGCCCCGTGGGCGTGGGGAGGCCAAAGGTCGTCCGGCCGTCACCGCCGTAGAGGTTGCCGACGAGGGCGTAGAAGGCAGGGAACTGATTGATGGCCAGTACCTGGGACTTGGCCGCGATGTAGTTGCGCGGCATGAAAGACAGGGCACCGGGCGACAAGGTGCCGACCACGGGTTCGCCGCTAGAACCGCCTCCCGCGCTTGTCGAGCACGGGCAGTTCCGGCTGTTGATGACGCCGCCCGCCATCTTCGTCATGCACAGCACAGATGCGGAGAAGATCGGGTCGGATGCCTCGAAGGTCGACAGGTCAGCCTCCGCGAACGTGGCATTGCCCATGCGTGCCTGCGCCAGCTGGGCATTGGTGAGGATCGCACCCGTGAGGTTGGCGCCCTCGAGGATCGCGCCGGTCAGGTCGGCGCCGCTCAGGTTGGAATGGCTCAAGATCGCGCCCGCGAGGTTCGCGCCCGCCAGGTGAATGCCGGACAGGTCGGAGCCGGCCAGGTTCGCGCCGATGAACTGTGCGCCGTCGCACTGTGCCCCGGCAAAGGGCACGCATCGCGTCGGCTTGGGCGCCGTGGGCTCGGCCTGCCCGGAAGGCTGCCCCGGAGACTGCGCGGTCGCTGCAGCAGCTGCCGGTGCTGCTGATGCGGACGCTGCAGCAGGTGCCGGTGCTGCCGATGCGGCAGCTGCAGACGTGACCGCGGCGGCCGACGGGCTGGCATCGCCCAGGCCGCGCTCTGCTTCCTCGTCAGTTGAGCTGCTGCAGCCAGCGAGTGCCAGAACGAGTGCTACCAGGCCCGCTGCCACTGCGCCTGCGCGCTTGTCCATGTGATGCCTCTCCGAAGGGTGGTGTGCGAAGGATATGCCTGCGGGAGGGTCCTAGGCTCCTGACATGTCGGTCGCGTCAGCAGTTGCCGCAGCCGAGGCCCTCTTCGGCGAATCCGCCGAGACCGAGGATTTCGTGACCTGGTCGGACTGGGCACTGGCTCGATTCGGCTTTCGCCCGTCTAACTGCCTGCCACTGGTAGCCCTGTGCAGGGACGAGCTCATGGCCAGTGTCGAGGATGCGATCGAGGCGACCTGGGGCCACGCCTTCCAGGTCGGCTCGCTGGCCGGCATCGTCCTGGCCGGGCGAACCGGGCTGCAGGCGGCACTCGGGCATGTCCCCGGCGAGGACGGACGGCATAGGTTCGCTGCGTTCTGCCTCCCGCACATCGGCATCGACGCCCACGGCCAGGTCGGAAGGGTGGTGCGCCGAGGGATGCATCGCGACTCATCTGCCTGTGGCGCACTCGTGGGAGCGGGCCAGGCACTGGAGCGCACCTGGGGCCACCTCGCCCACGATCCCGACGACTTCGAGATGTCGGCCCTGTGCAGCCGCCTGGCCATGGAGGTGGGCGAGCAGGCCGTGCCCGGCCTCGACAGACTCACCGAGCTGACCCGCCGGGCAGCTGTCGCCGACCTGCGTCGCTACATCGGGCTCGTCGCGGCCGACGAGCCCATCGACGTCGCGTACCTCAGCGGGATCGTCGTGCACCTGCCCGACGGAAGTGACCGCATTGCAGGAGTGCATGGCGAGGTCGTGATCGACGGCGTCTCGCACGCACTTCCGCACTGAGGCGCCTGCCGCGACGTCAGTGCATCGCGGGCAGTGCGAGTTCGCTTGGCGGTCGCGTCACCACCAGCCTCGCGTACTGGCTTCCCGTCAGCGTGACAATGGTCGCCGGACTCCGCCCGTAGACGGCATTGAAATCCTTGACCCCCTTGTACCGCGTGGTACCGAGCATGATCACGTAGGGAAACCCGGTGCCGGGCGCGCGTATGCCACGCATGTGCCGCCATGGATCGTCGACGTACGCCACTTCGGTGACAGCGGACAACGGCACGGCGATGTCGCCATGCATGCCGAAGACGCGCTCCCACCCGCTGAGCTCCAGGTGCAGCATTCCGTCGCCGACGCGCAGGCGAGCCATGGCGCAACCTCCTCTATCGATGCAAGCGCTGTGCCCACCGCTTCGACAGGCGCCGCCTCCTTCACGGTACGCCTTCGCTTCGGCATGAGGTAGGGCCTGAAGCAGACGTACTCTGGTGTCATGAGCCTCCGTGGCCGAGGCATCGCTGAGCGAAGGGAAGCGCCGTGAACACCGAGATGCTCGAGAAGATGCGCAGCGCACCAGGCTTCATTGCCGCTCTCGACCAGAGCGGTGGGAGCACCCCCAAGGCACTGCGGCTGTATGGCATAGAGGAGTCCGAGTACTCCGGCGATGCGCAGATGTACGACCTCATCCACCGGATGCGCACCCGCATCATCACGAGCCCGGCCTTCACCGGAGACCGCATCCTGGGTGCGATCTTGTTCGAGATGACCATGGACCGCCAGGTCGACGGCGTCGGCACCGCCGAATACCTGTGGACGACGAAGCGCATCGTTCCCTTCGTCAAGGTCGACAAGGGCCTCGCCGATCCGGTCGACGGCGCGCAGGTCATGAAGCCCATGCCGGAGCTCGATGCGCTGCTGGCCCGTGCACTCGGCCATGGCGTGTTCGGCACCAAGATGCGCTCGGTCATCGCCGGGGCGAATGCCGCCGGCGTCGATGCCGTCGTGACGCAGCAGTTCGAGGTGGGCCGCCAGATCCTCAGCGCGGGCCTCATGCCCATCATCGAGCCTGAGGTCGACATCCACTGCCCTGACAAGGCCGCCGCCGAGGCATTGCTGCGCGATGGCATAACAGCGCAACTCGACTCGCTGCCGGAATCCGAGCAGGTCATGCTGAAGCTGACGATCCCCACGATCGACGACTTCTACGCTCCCCTGATCGCTCACCCACGGGTGCTTCGCGTCGTCGCACTGTCCGGCGGCTACTCGCGCGACGAGGCGAACGCGCTGCTCGCCCGCAACCACGGCATGGTGGCGAGCTTCTCGCGCGCACTCAGCGAGGGGCTCAGCGCGCAGCAGACCGATGCCGAGTTCACCGCCGAGCTCGACGCTTCGATTGCCTCGATCTACGCGGCATCGAACACCTAGTCCGCCCGCTCAGGGCACGACCGGATGCCCGAACAGGTATCCCTGGCCCAGGGTGACTCCGGCTCCCAGGGCCAGTCGCCACTGCTCTTCCGTCTCAACTCCCTCGATCAGCGAGGTTGCGCCGATCGACTCGATGATGGCAGTGACTGCGGTGAGCAGCCGCTCCCGGCGCGGGGTGGGCTCGCCGGCGAGGAACTGGGCATCCAATTTCACGATGTCGATGGGCAGTCGGTCGAGGTAGGCAAGGGACGAATAGCCCGAGCCGAAGTCGTCGAGGGCGATGCGCGCGCCCATCGCCCGGATCGCCTCGAGCTGCTCGTCGATGCGTCTCGACGACGGCAGCAGCTCGGACTCGGTCACCTCGATCACCACGCGCGAAGCATCGACCTGGTTGCGCTCCAATGCCCTCGCGAGGCAGTCCGGCACGTCGTCGGCCATCAGCTGGACACCAGAGACATTGATGGCAGCGCGCAGCAGCCCAGGGTTGGCCGACAGATGCTCCACGGCACTGTCGATGATCCAGGCGCCCAACGACATGATGCTTCCCGATCGTTCTGCCACGGGGATGAACATGGCCGGAGAAAGCTCGCCCAGGGTCGGGTGCCTCCAGCGCACCAGGCACTCCGCGCCGCGCGGGCTCCGGTCGCGGAGGTTGACGATGGGCTGGTAGGCGAGGGCGAAATCACCACGCTCCAGTCCGGCGATGAGGTCGGCGGCCTCGAGTGCACGCACCAGCATCGAACCGCGCACCTGCGAGTCGTAGGCAGTGAACCTGCCACCGCCCGCATCCGACGCCGCACGCAGGGCAAGTTCGGCGTTGACCATGGCCGTGTCGACTTCGCCCGGCGCGCCCACCCGCGCCCAGCCTCCGCTCACGCGGATGCGCGGCACCTTGACGCTCGCAGCGATCCGGCCCAGCATCCTGTCGAGGGACTCTTCGATCGCCCGCTGGGCGAGATCGCCATCGGTCGTCGGCACGAAGATGCCGAACTCGTCGGGGCCCGTGCGGCCGACGATGGAGCCCGCAGGCACGATCGACCGCACGCCCTGGGCGATGCCCGCCAGGATGCGGTCCCCTCCCCGGTGGCCCACCAGCGCGTTCAGCCTCCGGAAGTCGTCGATGTCCATGACACCCAGCAGCCCCGCGCCGCCTGCCCGCACCTGGCGCAAGAACTCCCCGCGGACGGGCAGGCCCGTGAGGTCGTCGAGCCGGACGGGCGGAGCCGGCGCCAGCCCTTGCGGCCCTGAGGTCGCGGCTTCCACCGCCACTTCATGCCAGGTGACTAGGGCCATGTCGATTCCGAAGGGCGTGACGATGCTCTCGAACAGCCCGCTCCAGCCATGCACGGATGTGGTCTCGGAGACGAATCTCTGGGGCTCGTGGCCATCGAGTACCTGCACGATGCGGTCCCACAACCCGGTCTCCCGCGCCTCGGGGAACCATTCGTCGAGGGTGACCCCTCGCCAGGACTCCGGACCGCGACCGGTGGGGAGCGTAGCCGCCTCGTTGGCGTAGGCGAGCCGGATCTGGCACACGCGATCGTGGTCGTCCCGCTCGGCCAGGTAGATCGCGAACCCGTCCGGCGACACGTTGAGCGCGGCCTCCAGTTGGTCCAGTGCCATCTGCGCCTCGACGCGGAGCCGGTCGGCATCCCTCAGGCTCGTCTCTCGGTCCGTGACGTCGAGCAGCTGCGCGAAGGCCATGTCGTCGCCGCAGGGCACGACGCGCACCTCCGCATCCTTGATCTCACCGTTGCGCTCGACGCCATGGAAGACGATGTGCGATGTCGTGCCCGAGTTCAGCGTTTCGAGGTAGACGGGCAGCCTGTCCTCCACGCCCGTGGGGATGATGCGCGTATAGCGCTGGCCCACGATGGCCTCCCTCGGCCGGTTGAGCCAGCGGGCCATGCCCTCATCGCAGTCGACGATCTCCATGTCGAAGAAGTCGCCCGCTTCGTTGCGCATGCCCCGCCAGAGGGCTGTCGCCGACGTTCCGGCAGTCAGCGCCTCGCGCATCCATGCAGAACTGGCCTCGTACGCCATGCAATCTGTATAGCTCACGATGAGGCACGTGCCCGTGCCAGCGCGGCAATTGACCAAGCAGTGAACGGTCAGACGTCTCACCTGCCGACGATTCGCAAGTAGCGTTCACGAGGCGCGGCGCCGGAAGGGCGCCTCAGTACCTTCCTGTCGCAGGTCACGAACCACGAACACCGCACATCCAAGGGAGAGACATGGCTATCCGCCTGGGCGACATCGCCCCC
>CAYFLP010000015.1:0-8915 GCA_964344045.1 uncultured Bifidobacteriaceae bacterium | reverse complement strand
GGGACGCTGGATCGAGGTCGCCCCCGGCTTCCCCGCCGAGACCACCGAAGGCACCATCAGCTTCCACGACTGGAAGGCCGGCTCGTGGGCCGTCCTGTTCAGCCACCCGAAGGACTACACGCCGGTCTGCACCACCGAGCTCGGGCGCACCTCCGCACTCAAGAGCGAATTCGACAAGCGCGGCGTCAAGGCCATCGCCGTCTCGGTCGACCCGATAGAGGATCACCGCGGCTGGGCGGGCGACATCGGCGCGGTCGGTGGCACCGACCTCAACTTCCCGATCATCGCCGATCCCGATCGCACAGTCTGCGAGCTCTACGACATGATCCACCCGGGCGCGGGCGACACCTCGACGGTGCGCTCGGTCTTCATCATCGACCCGGACGACAAGGTCCGCCTGACCTTGACCTACCCCAAGTCCGTGGGCCGCAACTTCGACGAGATCATCCGCGTCATCGATGCCCTGCAGCTCACCGACATCGCACCGGTCGCCACACCCGTCGACTGGCGCCCGGGAGATCGCGTGATCGTCAGCCCGCTCATGTCCACCGAGGATGCCAAGGCCCGCTTCGGCGCCGACCAGGTCGAGGAAGTCAAGCCGTACCTTCGCTGGACCCCGCAGCCTTCTGCCTGAGTCCTGCAGGCTGCACGCTTCGAGCGGCGGCTCGTGGCTCGACATCGATCCCGATCTCGGCCACGAGCCGCCGCTCGTTCTCGTCAGTTCTGCGCGTAGTGTCACCACGTGAGCCGAATCCGACTCGTCGAAGGCGCTGCCACAGCCGCGGCATTGATGCTGATGCTCAGTGCCTGCTCGTCCGATGGCTCAACGAGCAGCACAGCGGCGTCCACGGTGATTGCGACGCCAACGGCATCCGCTACCCCTAGCGCGTCAGCGACCGCGTCCCCATCCCCGAGCCCAACCCTCAGTGGCCCCGCCTTCACCGTCTCACCCGCGAGCATCGGCCTGCACGTCGACGGGGTGCAGGCGGGCGCATGGCCCGACAGCAACCTGCCGGTCGGCTCGCTGCGCCTGTGGGACAACGGCACGGCGTGGAGCCAGGTCGAGTCCGTGCGGGGCAGGTACAACTGGACGCTGCTCGATACGGCCGTTGCGACTGCCGAAGACCACGGCGTCGACGACATCATGCTCGTCCTCGGTTCGACCCCCACCTGGAACGCCACGAAGGTCACCGTCGGCGACTATCCCGTGCCAGGCGCCGCATCGGCACCCAAGGACTACCAGGCATGGGACAAGTTCGTCTCCGCTGCCGTCGAGCGGTACGCCGGACGGATCACCGCCTACCAGATCTGGAACGAGGCCAGCCTGGCCATGTTCTGGAACGGTTCGCCGCAGCGCCTGGCCAAGATGACCAAGCGCGCGTACGACATCATCAAGCACGCGGACCCGAAGGCCACGGTCGTCGCCGCCAGCACGACGGTCCGGCTCGCCGGGGCATTCGATCGCTTCTACCCGGCCTATCTTGCTGCCCTGGCAGACGAAGGCTGGCCGGTCGACGCCTTCGCTGCGCACCTGTACCCCGCCAGCCGCGGCGACACCGACGACCGCGCTGCATTCATCGAGCAGGTGAATGGCGCCCTCGCGTCAGCTGGCGCGCCCGACCTGCCGGTCTGGGATACCGAGCTCAACTACGGCCTGGCCGGCCCGGGGCCGAAGAACCCGCTGCAGCAGATCAGTGGCAGCAAGGCCCGCGATTGGGTCGTCGAGACCGCCATGGATTCGCTGCACCTGGGCATCTCGCGCACCTACTGGTACATCTGGACCGCGCAGCCGTATCCCCTGCTGGGCATGCAACTGACCAATGACTCCGGTGCCGCTGCGGGCCTGCGGGTCGTTGACCAGTGGACAGTCGGAGCGGACTGGCAAGGCTGCGAGGAGACCGGCACGGTCGTGGCCTGTCACCTGATCAAGAAGGGCGTTCCCGCCATCATCGCGTGGTCGACCGGTGACGACGTCGGATGGACGCCGCCGGAGGGCTTCGTGCAGGCGTGCACGACCGCGAAGGAATGCTTGCCGATCAACGGAAGCGTCCTGCTGTCGGCGACCCCGCAGAGGATTACCGAGTAGCCGACCTCCCCTGCCGTCGAGACGCATGGAATGGCGGTTTTCGGGGCCTTTGTGGCCTCGAAAACCGCCATTCCATGCGTCTCGACGGGGGTAACGGAGGGATATGGCAAGGTCGAGGCATGCGCATGTCAGTAGCCGCCCGGATGATCGGCGCTGCCGTGATGTCCGGTGCCGTGATGTCAGCAGCCCTGCTTGCCGCATCGTCGCTTCCGGCTCACGCGGCGAACTCCGCAGATGCAGTGATCGCGTGGTCGATGGTTCCGCAGGCCAAGGACGCCGACGGCGACGGCTTCATCGACGGCGACGGCGGAGTCCCCAAGAAGGGCGCTCTCTCCTCCTACCCTTCCGCCCGCATGATCGGCGCCGGCAACCACGTCGCCCAGCCGAATGAACGCCTCATCAACGGCAACCAGTCGTGGTACCTCAATGACCGCGGCTTCCCCGTATCGCTGGATGCCTGCGCCTCCCGCGGCGACAAGGCCCGCTGGACTGTCCTGCGCAACGGCGAGGTAGCCGCACGACTGCCCTGGAAGCCGCTGTCGAAGAAGCACTGCTCCCGGGAGGTAGTGCTCCCGGAGGGCACCTACGAACTGCAGCTCGAGGTGCGCGGCAGCGGACAGACGTCGCGGACGAAGGCTCCCGCGCAGGTGGTCAACTACCTCACTGTCGCCATGGGCGACTCGTACGCATCGGGCGAGGGCAACCCGCGCAATGTCGATGCGTGGCTCACGGGCTCCGGCGGCTTCAGCCCCTACTGGGACGACAGCGAGTGTCACCGCAGCGTGCATGGCGGTCCGGCTCAGGCCGCACTGCGGCTGGAGGAGTCCTCGCCGCACAGTTCGGTCACCTTCATCGACCTTGCCTGCTCGGGTGCCACCGTCGCCGCAGGAATCCTGGGCCCGCAGACTGCTGCTGGGCAGTCAACGAGCCAGATGCAGCAGGCACGGTCGATAGTCGGGGACCTGCCGGTCGACATCGTCCTGCTCATGGTGGGCGGCAACGACATCGGCTTCACCTCGATCCTGGCATCGTGCGCACTCGTCACCGACTGCCCGGTCAGCAAGGCCGTCACCTCGCCGCTCAACCGCTATCCGACCGTGCAGCAGGGCGTGCAGACGCTGACCGGAGGCCTGACCAGGTCGTATGCCCGCATCGCACAGTGCCTGGCCGACTCCGCATGCGGGCCCTCCCTGAGCCCCGGCGCGGCCGTGCTGCCCGTCATGTATCCCGACATCACGAGGGCGACCGACGGCGCACCGTGCACCTACCTGACGCTGAGCCAGGGCGACTTCGGCTGGGCACGTGACACCGTGCTCGTCCCTAGTCCCGCCCCGGCCTACGACTACGTGACCTCATCCGGGCAGCACATGTCCCTGGGCCTTGCCCAGGGCACGTTGAACGGCCAGATCGCGGCCACCGGGTCGATGCTGGGCTGGCATCCGGTGCAGCGCGCCTGGGCCGCATCGGGCGACAGCGCCCAGGGCCACGGCGTGTGCGCGGACGACCCCTGGGCCTTCGCCCTCACCGCCCTGAGCGCGATGCCGGATGCCTCGTTCCACCCGAACCCGGCAGGCCACCTGGCCATGGGCAAGGCGATCAGCGGCGCCATCGAGATCGCGCTGAAGTAGGCCGGGCCTGGCTCAGCCCTGCTCGATGGCCACCGGGCGGCCTTCGCGCAGCGAGGTCCACGCTGCCTGGCCGATCACGACAGGCGCACGGCCGGCGTCTGCAGGGACCGGGGACGGCCCGCCATTGGCTACGTAGCCGACGAACGCGTTCCACTCCAGGACGAACGAATCGCGGTAGCGATCGAGGAAGAAGTCCTGCAGGGTCGCCGCGCTCACCGCATCGGCCCCGAAGACGCGAGTGTTGTGGTGCAGCAGGTTGTCGGACTGCGCCATCCCGGCGGAGCCGAGCACCTCGACACGCTGGTCGTAGCCGTACACGGCCTGCCGACTGTTGTCGATCGTGGTGATCGCACCATTGGCATGCGTCAGCACGACGACTGCGGTGTCGACGTCGCCGGCCTCGCCGATGGCCGGGTCGACGAGCACGGCACCCTTGGCGAAGACCTCGACGACTGGCGAGCCGACGACGAAGCGCGCCATGTCGAAGTCGTGGATGGTCATGTCGACGAAGATGCCGCCGCTGCTCATGATGTAGCTGATGGGCGGCGGCGCAGGATCACGGCTGGTGATTCGTGCGAGGTGCACGTCGCCGATGCGTCCGGAAGCGACGGCATCGCGAACCGCCCGGTGACTGGGGTCGAAACGGCGGTTGAAGCCGACCATGAACGGCACGCCCGCGGCGTCGACAGCCGCAAGTGCGCGGTCCACCTCGCCCAGGTCGAGGCTGATGGGCTTCTCGCAGAAGATCGCCTTGCCCGCCGTGGCTGCCGCCACGATCAGGTCGACATGGGTGTCGCTGGGAGTGCAGATGGCGATGGCATCGATGTCGTCCGACGCGATGAGCTGGTCGACACTGCGCGCATCGGCACCGAGATCCGCTGCCACCTGGGCGGCGGTCTCGGGGAATGCGTCAGCGACCGCGACGACGTCCGCGCCGGCGATCTGCCGCGCCAGGATCGTTGCGTGCATGCGTCCGATGCGGCCTACGCCCGCGACGCCCATCCGAACCGTCATGCCGCTGCCTCCGGAAGTGCCGGGAGTACCTCGCGACGCAGGTACTCGATGGATGTGCGCACGTTCTCGATCGGACCAGTGCCCTCTGCGGGCACGTCGCCGGTGATGGCGAGATCCTGCTCGATGACGTAGCGACCGTCGTAGCCGGCGGCCTCGAGTGCCAGCACGACGTCACGAATCGGAACATCGCCCTCACCCAGCGGGGTGAAGATGCCGGCCTGCACGGCCTTGAGCAGGGTGAGCTCGCGCTTCATTGCCTTGTCTGCGAGCTCGAGCCGGACGTCCTTCAGGTGCACGGTGCCGACGCGGTCCGCGTACTGCCGCGCGAACTCCACGGGATCCGTGCCCCCGACCGTGAGGTGACCCGTGTCGAGGCACCACTTCACGTCGCTCTCCTCCAAGAGCAGGTCAACGTCGGCCTTGGTCTCGATCAGCGTGTCGAAGTGCGGGTGCAGGGTCTGCACCATGCCGTAGTCCGCGCACACTTCGTCGATGAGCTTCAAGCCCTTCGCCAGGTTGCGCATGCCCTCCCGATCGAGTGCGACGGGGCGCGGCCAGTCGTACTCCTGCACGGGGGCCGTCACGAAGGTGTCGCCGCCGAGGTAGGCGAACACCTCGGCAGCGGCACGCGCATTGGCGACCGCCTCGTCCCAGCGCTCCGGGTGCTGGAGGACGAGCGGGACGAAGCCGCCGATCATGCCCATGCCGTACCTGTCGAGCTCGGCCTTGACCTCCTCCTTGGCCTCGGGGAAGAAGCCCGGTGCGCCGAGCTCGGTCTCGGTGATGCCGAGCTCCTTCATCTCGGGCAGGACGCGGCTAGTCGGAAGCATGAGCCCCCAGCCGGGAACCTCGCACACGCCCCAGGAAATCGGGGCTCCGGCTACGCGGTCGAAGAAGGCCATGTGGGTCCTCGCTCAGGAAGTGGAGCGCTCCAATTTGGAGCGCTCCACTAGGCTAGCGGGAACCAGCACGCCGCGCCAGGAAGGGGCACGATGAGTCCGACGATGGACGATGTCGCGCGGGCGGCAGGCGTCTCCCGCTCGCTGGTGTCGCTCGTCTTCCAGGACTCCCCCAAGGTCACCGAGCGCAGCCGGGCCCGCGTGCTCGTCGCTGCCGAACGGCTTGGCTACCGGCCCAACCGACTGGCGAGGTCGCTGGCCAGCAAGTCCACCCGCACCCTGGGCGTGCTGCTGAACGACATCTCCAATCCCTACTTCGCCGAGGTGTATGGCGCCCTCTCGGCCAGTGCGGCCTCCGCGGGCTACGGCGTCCTGCTCGGCGCCGGCGAGCGTTCGGCCGAGCGCGAGGCGGAGGTCATTGCCGAACTGCGCGACCATCGGGTCGCAGGCCTCGTCCTGGTCAGTCCGCGATTGCCCGAGGCACAGCTGAAAGCCGCAGTTGCCGGCTTGCCGACGGCCCTCATCGGCCGGCAGGTGCGCGCGCGCCAGGTCGACTGCATCGTCAATGACGAGGCTGCCGGGGTCCGGCAGGCGATCGGCCTGCTGCGCGAACTGGGCCACCGGCGCATCGCCCACGTCAGCGGAGGCCATGGCGCAGGCGCCGCAGAGCGCCGCGCGGCCTATGAGCAGGCCATGCGCGCATCCGGGCTCTCCCGCCAGGTCTGCGTCGTCGAAGGCGACTTCACCGAGGCAGCGGGCCAGCACGCGGCCGGCGCCCTGCTGGCGGCCCGCAATCGCCCGACTGCCGTCCTCGCCGCCAATGACCTCGTCGCGGTCGGACTCATGGCCGCCCTTGCCACCGCAGGGCTGCGGGTCCCCCGCGACATGTCTGTCATCGGGTACGACAACCTGCCGCTGTCTGCGCTGAGCATGATCTCGCTGACCACGGTGGCCCAGGATCTGTCCTCATTCGGCCCGGCGGCGGTCAGCCTGCTGCTCGACCGGCTCGCAGCCGAGCCCGGAACCCGGGCACACCGGGCGACCACCCAGACCTTCGAGCCGGCCCTGATCGTCCGCCGGACCACCGCGAAGGCCCCCCGCTGACCGGTGCTACAGTTTCCCCGCTAAGCACCGCTAGCTCAATTGGCAGAGCAGCTGACTCTTAATCAGCGGGTTCACAGTTCAAGTCTGTGGCGGTGTACATGTCCCCGTCAGGGGGAAGGCCCCGAGCCCAGGTTCGGGGCCTTCGTCATTTATCTGAGCGTCATCGCTGCGCCGGGCCGCTTCTCGGGCTACCTTGCGCACATGACCAGCCGTGCATTCGTCGGGCTCCTCGTCGCCGGGGCAGCCCTGTCCCTTCCCGCCTACGCGCTCGCCGCCGGACTCCCGGGCGACCCCTGCACCACGCCGGGCGAGGTGAAGCCGATGGGCAGTGGGGCCATCGAGTGCGTGAACGGCGCGTGGGCGCCTAGCACCAAGCAGCCAGGCATGGCTCCTGCGGGCACGGCCGCCACCAGCACGACGTCGTCGTCCGGCGGCAAGCAGGCCAAGATCTTCACCACGATCGGCACCGCGCTCACCCCGGAGACGTTCGCAAGCTCCGGGAAGCAGGTGGCGGACGCCAGCGCAGTGCGCCTCTCCGATGGCCGGATCCGGCTGATCTCATGGGTCAACCCGGTTGGCCTGCGCACTGCGACGTCCACCTCCCCCGCCGGGACGGCGTTCACCGCGGATCCCTCTACGCCACTTCCGTCCATGGCCGGACAGCCGCGGGCAATGCGCATCGATGCCAGCACCATCCGCCTGTTCTATGTCTCCAACGGAACGATCAGCACCGCAGTCAGCAAGGACGAGGGCCTTACCTACACCGAGCAAGGACCGGTCATCACGACGGAGCAAGCCGGCTTCGAGCCGGGCACGCTGGGCATAGTCCGGCAGGGCAACGTCTACCGCGGCTATTTCTCGAACCTCGAGAAGCCCGGCCAGCGTTCGGAGCGGATCATGCGCACGGCAACGAGCACGGACCTGCTGCACTGGACCATGGGGCCGAAGCTGTCGATCGCGGGCTCGCACCCGTTCCCGCTGATCGACAAGAAGGGGCGTATCGCCCTCTACTACGCCGCTGACGGATCCTCCGGCTATGGCATCTACGTCTCGACGTCGAAGAACGCAGTCTCGTTCTCGGGCACCAAGCTGGTTCTCGCAGGGGCCGGAGATCCCGACATCGTGAGCGTCGGGCGCGACAAGTGGCTCCTGTACTACGGCACCGAGGTTTCGCCCGCACTGGGCTTCGGGATCAAGGTCGCCAAGTCCATCGGCAACCCGATTCCCTGACAGTACGGTCCTGCCAACCGCGCGGTGCGGGAGTGCGGCTCAGCCGAAGACGGACGGCCGCTGCACGAGCAGTCGGTACAGCGACTGCTGCACCTTCTCGCGCACCTCGTCAGTGAGGTCGAAGACCACCATGGGGTCGTCAGCCGCACCCTCGGGATAGTGGTCGGTGTGAATCGGCTCGCCGAAGTGGATCAGCCACTTGCTCGGCAGCGGGACGAGTCCGGCCGGCCCGAGCAGCGGGAACGTCGGCGTGATGGGGAAGTACGGCAGGCCCAGGATGCGGGCGAGTGGCTTCACGTTGGCCAGGATCGGGTAGGTCTCCTCTGCCCCGACGATGGCCGTCGGGATGATCATCGCGCCCGATCGCAGTGCCGCGGAGACGAAGCCGCCGCGCCCGAATCGCTGCAGCTTGTAGCGCTGGCTGAACGGCTTGCCGATGCCCTTGAAGCCTTCCGGCCACACGCCGACGATCTCGCCTGAGGCGAGAAGGCGCTCGGCATCGGGCTGGCAGGCAAGGGTGTGACCGGCCTTGCGCGCAAGCTCGCCCATGAAGGGAGTGGTGAACACCAGGTCTGCGCCGAGCATGCGCAGGTGCCTGTGCGCAGGGTGGTCGTCATGCAGGGCCACCTGGGTCATGATCGCGTCGAGTGCGATCGTGCCCGAGTGGTTGGCCACCACGAGCGCACCGCCCGTCGACGGGACGTTCTCCAGGCCGGATGCCTCGACCCGGAACCAGGACCGGTACAGCGGCCGGAAGATCGCCAGCAGGACCTTGTCGGTGAGCTCGGGGTCGAACCCGAACTCGTCTACCTCGTACGCCCCGCGCAGCCGCCTGCGGATGAAGTCCGACCAGCTCTCGTCGTCGGCATGAAGCGCTGCCTGCGCGATCTCGTCCGCGTCGGGCACGGGGATCGTGCGTCGTGCGGGGACGGGCTGGGGCGTCGCGCGGGGGGC
>CAYFLP010000014.1:979-22031 GCA_964344045.1 uncultured Bifidobacteriaceae bacterium | reverse complement strand
CGGCGGCCGCGGCCGCCGGTACGTGCCACCGGGCTGGTCGAGCTGGGTCGTCCCGATCTCACACGGCGAGACCTATGACGGCTACAACTACGAGCTCAACGACAACGGGGCGATCCAGCGCTACGGCCACCGGCCCGAGGACTTCCTCAACGACGTCATCACCCAGAAGGCAGTCGACTTCATCGAACGGGCACCTGACGGCTTCTTCGCCGAGCTGGCAACGTACAGCCCGCACAAGCCGGCACCTGTTGCCCTGCGCAACCGCGGTACCCACATGGCAACGGCCGTGCCCCAGACACCCGACTACAACGCCATCGGCACCAACGAGCCCACCTGGCTTGCGGGGCGCCCGGCACTGACCCCGCGGCAGCTGGCCGGACTCGACCGCATGTGGCGCCAGCGCGCGCAGTCCGCCGAGTCCGTCGCGGATTCCGTCGCAGCAGTCTTCAGCGCCCTCGAGGCGTCCGGGCACGTCAACGACACGCTCGTCATCATCACCGCCGACAACGGCTACCACGCCGGGGCCCACCGGCTGCCCAAGGGCAAGCGCACCGCCTATCGCGAGGATGCCGTCGTGCCGATGGTCGCGATCGGCCCTGGCATCACGCCCGGTTCCTCGGTGAGCGCGATGACGACCACCATCGACCTGGCCCCCACGATCGCGCACATGCTCGGCACGAAGGCACCCGCCTGGGTCGACGGCAGGTCCCTCGTCCCGATCCTGGCGACCGGGCAGGCACCCGAGGCCTGGCGTACGGCGACCCTCTCCGAGAGCATGGGCACGTCGACGCCGGACGATCCGGACTACCAGCCCTGGGCTCCCCCGCAGTACGCGGCATTGCGCAGCACGCAGTGGCTGTTCGTCACCTACCAGGACGGCGAGCGCGAGCTGTACGACCTGGTCAACGATCCCTACGAGCTCGACAACGTGGTCGGCACCACCGACCCGTCGGTTGTCGCGGATCTGTACACGCAACTGCAGCTGATGCGCTCGTGCAGCGGCGACACGTGCCGCACGTACGACGCCCTGCCCATGCCCGCCGCGTCGTAGGGTCGCCCCATGAACCTGCCCGGGCGCGACCACCCCGTACTCCCCTACCCCGGACCTCACCTGGTACTCGGCGGCCCGATCGCCGGCCCGTGGCCGGACGGCACCGAGGTCATCTACCTCGCGATGGGCTGCTTCTGGGGCGTCGAGGAGATCTACTGGCGGCTGCCGGGAGTCGTGTGCACGAGCGTGGGCTACATGGGTGGCGCGACTGCCAACCCCACGTACGAGGAGGTGTGCACCGGGCGCACCGGGCATGCCGAGGCGGCATGCATCGCCTACGACCCGGCGCAGGTGCCGACCCTGGACATCCTCCGGGTGTTCTGGGAGTGCCATGACCCCACGCAGGGCAACCGCCAGGGGAACGACATCGGCAGCCAGTACCGCAGCGGGATCTGGTGGACCACGCCGGAACAGCACGACCTCGCGGTGCTGACCCGCGATGCCTTCGCGGAGGTGATCGCAGGTCGCGGCTACCCCCCGATCACCACCGAGATCCTCCCGGCCGCCGGCGTGCCCTACTTCCTGGCCGAGGACTACCACCAGCAATACCTGTACAAGAACCCGAACGGCTACCGATGCCACTCGACCACGGGATTGCGGCTGCCTGACGTGGGCCGGTAGTGGACGACGAGGCACGGCTGCTCGCCGAGGTTGAAGGCGAAGCGCGCAGGATCGTCGACCGGCTCACGTCGATCGCCCTCGATCGCGTCGCGCCCGTCTGCGAGCAGGTACGAGCCGCAGCCCAGGCGATCGTCGACCTCACGAAGCCCCTCGATGACTCGGTGCCCGCGGCGGCAACAGTGCCCGCCGTGAGCCCGGCGGCCGCGGGCTGGCAGGTGGCGGTGGTGGTGCGCGACTTCGTCCGCGCTGCCAGGGCAGCATCCGTCGCGGGCGGCGCAATGACGGCTACGCCACTGGCACGCGCCCGGGAGACGCTGGTGCACCTGCGCCGTGAGCTGCCCTGACTAGTTGCGCGTGAAGATCGCCAGGAAGCGCAGGAACTCCAGGTACAGCCAGACCAGGGTCACAGTCAGGCCGAAGGCCATGCGCCACGATTCGCGCTCCGGAACGCCCATCCGAATGCCCTGCGCGATGGCCTCGAAGTCGAGCATGAGGAAGAAGGCCGCGAGGATCACGCCGAGGACGGCGATGATCAGGCCCAGGCCCGTGATGCCATAGAAGCCCCAGCCACCGCCGACGCCGAACAGCGCCGCGACGAGCGAGGCAAGGCCGAGCACGAGGTAGGAGACCATCGCGACGATGAGCACCGATGCGAAGCGCTTGGTCACCTTCACCACACCGGTGAGGTACAGGGCCAGCATGACGCCGAACGTCACCATCGTCGCAACCACTGCCTGAAGCACGATGCCTTCGTAGCCGGAGCCGAGTGCGTACTGGTTGTACCACTGGCTGACGGCTCCGAGCACCACGCCTTCGAAGACCCCGTAGAGCAGCATGAGCGCCGGGGACGGCACTGCCTTGACCGCGTTCACGATGCCGAGCACGAGCCCGCCGATCAGGCCCACGATCATCAGCCAGGGCATCGACTCGTAGGTGTTCCAGCCGATGACGGCGAAGACCACCAGGACAGCGAAGATCATCGCCGTCTTGACGACGACGTCGTTGATCGTCAGCCGCGCGCCCGGGTAGGCACCCGGCGCTGCAGGCGTACCGGGCGCCGCGCCGGCCGCCGTGGCCTGCGAGTAGGCATTCACGCCCTCGGCATAGGCATACCCCGGCTGCCCGGGGCCTCCGGCCTGGCCGGACTTCTCGTAACGGGTGAGGACAGGGTTCGTCGACTGCATCCCAATACGGTAACCAACAGCGACGCCACGGCGAAGTGCCCCCACAGGGATTTGAACCCTGACTGTGCCGGGTTTAAGCCGGGTGTCTCTGCCAATTGGACTATGGGGGCCACGCCCGCGCGTGCTGTGCCTATCTAATCCTGTGGCCCGGCAAGGTCGCGGGCGCGGGAGAGCACGGCGTCGAGCATCGCCTCGGTCAGGCGGCCGGTGAACGTGTTCTGCTGGCTGGGGTGGTAGCAGCCCAGCAGGGTCGCCGGCCGGCCACCGGGCGTGACGAGGGGGACTTCCGCGCCGTGGCCGAACTTCCCTCGCCCGACGGTCCAGCCCGCGCGTGCCAGGGCCTTGCCTGTCGACTTCCAGGAGATGCCGCCGAGCGCGACCACCACGCGCACCTGCCTCGCGACGATCGTCGCTTCCTCCTGTAGCCAGGCGCCGCATGCGGCCTCTTCTGCGGGCGTGGGCTTGTTCGCAGGCGGGGCACAGTGCACCGCCGCCGTGAGCCGCACCTGCGCGAGCCCTTGTCCATCGCCACGCCTGACGGAGGTCGACTGGCGTGCGAGGCCGACACGATGAAGGGATGCGAACAGCCAATCACCACTGCGGTCGCCCGTGAACATCCGGCCCGTGCGGTTGGCGCCGTGCGCGGCCGGGGCGAGGCCAATAATCCAGATACGTGGTCGTGCCGAGCCGAAGCCAGGGACGGGACGCCCCCAGTACTCCTCCTCCCGATAGGCAGCGCGCTTGTCGTGCGCCACCTGCTGGCACCACTGCACCAGGCGGGGGCACCTGCTGCACTCGACGATGGAGCGGTCGAGTTGCGCCAGCGTTCGGGTCACGAGCGCAGGAAGTCGATGGTGCGCTGCCACGCGGCGTGCGCATTGGCTTCCTGGTACACCTCGGGCCGGGTGTCGTTGAAGAAGGCATGGACGCTCGCGGGGTAGTCGGCGAACTCGACGCTGCCGCCATGCGAGCGGATCTGCTCGGCATACGCCCGCAGGGTGTCGCCCATGCCGGGCTCGTCCCCCTCGGCACGGTTGACCAGGGCGGCCTTGCCTGCGTACCTCGCCCAGTCGGGGGCATAGTCCGGCCACGGGGTCGCCGGGTAGAAGCCGACAGTCCGCGTGATGTGGTCGCTGACGGTCGGCGCAAGCAGCGCAAGGCCACCGCCCATGCAGAAGCCGACCGTCCCGACGGTCGCGCCATCCGTCTCGGTGCGCGCCGACAGCCAGGCCGCCGACGCTGCCAGGTCGGCAGCGACCTGGGCGATGTTCAGGCCGAGCATGAGCTTCTGGGCCTCGTTGGGCTCCGCCGCCTGCACTCCGCGATAGTGATCGACGGCAAGGGCCACGAAGCCCGCATCAGCGAAGCGGTCAACGACTGACTCGATGTGCGGCACGAGGCCCCACCACTCCTGGATGACGATGACGGCCGGGCCATGCCCCGCTGCCGGCACCTGCAGGTAGCCCGGTACCTCTTCGCCGTTGATGTCGACCGTCACGTTGCGCATGGCGCGAGTGTAGGACGGACGCGATCAGCGGCGTCGGATGAACTTGCTCCACTCGTTGGACTCCATCGCCCGCCAGCCGCGAACGCTGCAGTAGGCGGCCCCGCCCAGGCCGATGAGCGTGCAGCCCATGGTGCCGATGCTGTGGTAGCCCTGCGCCGAGGAGACGACGACCGCGAGCATGCCCAGCAGGAGGAAGCCGAGAGTGCGCAGGCCCCAGCGCTTGCGCTTGGCAGGACGCCTGACGGCCGGCTGTTCGGCCTGCGGGGTCATCCCTTGACGGAGCCCGCGGTGAGGCCGCGGACGAAGTAGCGCTGGAGCGCAAGGAAGATGACGATCGGCAAGATCGCGGTCAGGATGCCCGCTGCGGTGACCAGGTTCCAGCCCTCGCCTCGCTGGCCCATCAGCTGCTGGGTCGCGACAGTGATGGGCGCATTTTCGCCAGGGCCGATGAAGACCAGGGCGACGAGCAGGTCATTCCAGACCCAGAGGAACTGGAAGATGGCGAAGGAGGCGAGAACTGGCACCGACATCGGCAGGACCAGCCGGTAGAACGTCTGGAAGTCGCTGGCTCCGTCGATCTTCGCCGACTCGATCACCGAGCGCGGAAGCGTGCTCATGTAGGTGCGGAAGAGGTAGATCGCCAGCGACATGCCGAAGCCGATGTGGGCCAGCCACACCGCCGGGAAGCTCTTGATCCCGAGGTTCGTGTAGACCTTGAGGATCGGCACGAAGGCCACGTAGTTGGGAACGACCAGCATGCTGACGATGACGATGAACAGCGTGTCGCGGAACTTGAACTGCATGAACGTGAATGCATAGGCCGCGAACGCTGCGATGAGGATCGGGATGAAGGTTGCCGGGAGGGCGATGGCGAGGCTGTTGAGGAACGCCGGCCCGAGGTTGGCGTTCGTCCAGGCGTCGGTGTAGTTGGAGAAGGTCCACCCGTAGTCGCCGAAGTTCTGGAAGAAGGTCCACCAGCCAGTGGACTTGGCCGCGTCCTCCGTGCGGAACGAGGTGAAGATGACGCCGACGGCCGGAATCATCCACAGCACGCACAGGACGACGATGCCGACCTTCACGCCCCAATGAGCCTGGCCGATGGCCAGTGCGCGCTGCGGCGACTTCTTGCCGGGCGGCTTGGCGAGGTCGAGCTGCGGATCCACGACAACGGCTGGGGTGCTCACCGCATGGCCTCCTCGCGACGGAATTGGCGCACTTGGAAGATCATGATGGGGATGATCAAGATCATCAGGATCACCACGATTGCCGATGCGGCTCCGTAGTTGACCTGGGTGAACTTGTCGAAGAACTCCATGCCCAGGACGCCGGTGTTGTGGTTGCCGCCGGTCATGACGTAGACGATGTCGAAGATCTTCATGACGCCGATGGTGACGGTGATGAACACCGTGACGATGGTGGGCCAGATCTGCGGGATGACGACCCTGCGGAAGATCTGGCGCTCATTGGCCCCGTCGATGCGCGCAGCCTCGAGGGTTTCCGTCGGAACTGCCTTGACGGCCGAGGACAGCAGGACCATCGAGAAGCCGATCTGCGACCACAGCATCATGATCATCAACAGGATGCTGTTCATGCGCAGCGTGCTGATGTTCAGCCAGGCGACGGGATCGGCGCCCCAGTGGGTCCAGACGGCATTGAGCAGGCCGATCTGGTCCTGGCCCTTGGGCTGGTACGAGTAGACGAACTTCCAGACCGTGGCAGCGGCAACAGCGCTGATGGCCATCGGCAGGAAGATGACGGTCTTGGCGGCCTTCTCCTGGCCAGGGCGCATGCGGTCGACGAGCACGGCGATGCCCAGGCCGATGATGATCGATACCGCGGGGACGATGATGACCCACAGCGCGGTGTTGAGCAGGCTCTCGGTGAAGGTTCCGGTCGTGAAGAGCTTGACGTAGTTGTCGAAGCCGACCCACGACTCCTTCGGGAAGTTCACCTTCGTCTTGAAGCTGTCGATGAACGACAGCACTGCGGGGTAGACGAGGTAGACGATGATGGCCAGGAAGGCCGGCAGGATGAAGACGTAGGGCTTGACGCGGTATTCCGCCTTGCCCGGGAGCAGTTCGGCGAGCTTGTTCAGCACCCAAAAGAGCGCGAGTGCAGCCGCGATGCCGACCACCACCGTCAGCAGTGTGTTCAGGATCTGCAGCACGTCACATCACCCCATTTCGCGAGCTTGCCGGCCTGCCTCATGTGCATCCTGCCCGTCCGGGCCGGGGCGCGAGTGCCTTTTGGGCGGCTCGCTCCCCGGCCCGGCCGGTCGATCAGTGCGTCAGCTGGCGGGCCAGCTGCCGTCGATGTTGGCGATGGCGTCGTCAAGCGACTCCTCGCCGGAGATCCATGCGGTCATGTCCTTCCAGAACGTGCCCGCACCGACCTCGGCCGGCATCGCATCCGAGCCGTCGAACAGGAAGTACGACGCGCCGTAGGCGATGTTCGCGATGTCCTTGGTGATCGCACCGGGGTAGTTCGCGACGTCGAACGTCTTGTACGGCGACAGGTACGAGCTGCTGGCAGCTGCCGGCACGCCCACCGACGGGTCGGTGAGGAGCTGGAGCACGGTCGCCGCAGCGGCGTTGTCGGTCAGCAGCACGGAGAGATCGCCGCCGCCCTCGATCGGGGCAGCCTCGCCGGCCTTGGCCGACGGGAGGCCGAAGACGCCGACCTTGTTGTCCAGGTCAGCCTGGATGTCCTCGGGGAAGAAGCCCGTGATGAAGGAGCCCTGCATGTACATCATGCACGAGGGCTTCTTGGCATCGTCGAAGAGGCCCTTCGAGGCATCGCCGAAGCTGGTTGCCGGGATGGCCGCGGTGCCGCCGTTGACGTACTCGTCGTTGAAGAAGAGCGTCTCGAAGACCTTGGCCGAGTCGCGGAACTCAGGCGAATCGAACTTGATCTCGCCCTTGACCCACTTGTTGTAGGCATCCACGCCTGCGTAGCGCATGACGAGGTTCTCCATCCAGTCGGTGGCTGCCCAACCGGTGGCGTCGCCCGACTCGATGCCGTTGCACCACGGAGTCTGGCCGGCCTTGGCCATGTCGTCCGTGAGCTGCAGCAGCTCGTCCATGGTGGTCGGGATGGCGTAGCCATTGGCCTCCCACGCGGCCTTCGGGTACCAGACCAGGCCCTTGACGTTCATCGAGGTGAGCAGGCCGTAGAGCTGGCCGTCGGCCATCGTGCCGGCCTCGAGCTCGCCGGGGATCATGCTCGACCCGAGGGCTGCGGTGTCGAGGACATCGCCCAGGGGCTTGACGGCGCCGAGGTCGACCAGCTTCTGGATGACGCCGGGCTGCGGGATGAGTGCGATGTCGGGGACGTCGCCGGCCTGGACCTTGGTGATGATCAGGTCGTTGATGTTGTCGACCTTCTGCCAGTCGACGGTGATGCCCTTGGCGGTGGCCAGCGGCTCGAGGCCTGCCTTGAGGCCGTCCATGACGGGCTGGTCGACCGAGGTCCAGATGGTCACTGTGCCACCGTCGGCAGCGGCCTCGGTGGCCGGTGCCGAGGTCGCCGCAGCGCTCGTGGCTGCCGCGGCGCTGGTGGCCGGAGCTGCTGATTCGGTGGTGGTGCTGCTGCTCGAGCCGCTGCTGCATGCAGCCAGCACGAGAGCGGACATAGCAGCGACAGCCGCGAGGCTGGCGCCCTTTGCTCGCATCTTCATGGAATCCCTTTCCTCTCCGATTGCCCGGCCGGTCGGCCGTGCCAGGGGGTCTTGTGGTGGCCTGACCCGTCTTGTCGACGTGTCATGAACACGCTTTCACACCGTCCTGGGGTGAACGTATGCCCGTGGAACCCGGGATAGCAACGGGGTTTCGTATCGGTTGGATAACGGACAATGTAAACGCTTGTGCAACTTGTGTCATCGCGCGCAGGCGCCCGGGCCCGGCTGCACCTGGATCAGGCCGGGCTGGCCGAAACCGGCCTTCGCATAGGCGGCGGTCACGGCAGCGCAGACATCCGGCAGCGCAGCCGCAGGCACCAGGGCCAGCGCCGAGCCGCCGAAGCCCCCGCCCGTCATCCTGGCCCCCCAGGCTCCGGCCTGCCTCGCGGCCTCGACCGCGAGGTCGAGCTCGGGGCAGCTGACCTCATAGTCGTCACGCAGCGAGACGTGCGAGGCGACCATCAGCTGACCGAGCTCGGCGAGGTCGCCGGTGCCGAGTGCTCGCACGGCCTGGTGCACGCGATCGATCTCGGTCACGACGTGCCGGGTCCGCCGCACGAGTCGTTCGCCATCGGGCTCTCGAGCCAGCTGCGCACACGCTGCCGCGAGGTCGCTCGGTGCGATCTGCGAGAGCGTCGTCACGCCCAGTACCCGTGCGGCGAGCTCGCAGGTGGCACGCCGGTCCGCGTAGCCGCCATCGATGAGTGCGTGATGGGCCTTCGTGTCGATCACCAGGAACTGGGCACCTGCCACGTCGAGCGGCACGTATTCGACGGTGTCGGCAGCCACGTCGAAGAGGAGTGCCTGGCCCGCGCGGGCGAGCATGGACGCCACCTGGTCCATCGAGCCCGTGGGAACGCCGACGAACTCGTTCTCGGCCCGCTGCGCGCGTCGTGCGATCTCGCGTCGGTCGCAGCGAAGGCCGAGCAGCTCATTGACGGCCGTGGCGACCGCGCACTCGACCGCAGCCGACGATGACAGGCCGGCGCCAGCGGGGACATCGCTGTCGATCTCGATCGACAGGCCCGCGTTCGCGTCTCCGCCGGACATGGCCCAGACGGCACCGGCGACATACGCGGGCCAGCCCTGCACGCGTGCGGGGGCAAGCTCGGCGACAGCCACCCGGGCGACCTCGCCCGGCCGCTGCGCCGACATGATCACCAGCTCAGGGCTGCCGCCGCGCGTCACGGTCACCCGCGCGGTGCAGCCCATGGAAATCGCCATGGGCAGGACCGGGCCGCCGTTGTAGTCGACGTGCTCGCCGATGATGTTGACCCGGCCGGGTGCCCAGGCCGTGACCGAGTCGCCGGCTAGTGGTTCCCTCATGAGCTCAGCTCGCTCATGTCACTCGCTCGAGGGCCTCGCGGATCTCCGCAGCTGCCGCCTCGGGCACGACGTCGCCGATGAATGCGCCCATGAGCGACTCCGAGCTCGCCAGGTACTTGAGCTTGTCGGCAGCCCGGCGGTTGGAGATCAGCCGCAGGAAGAGCCGGCTGTCGCGCGTCTCCTCCGCGGTCGGATGCGCCGGGCACTGGTACCAGCCGGCCATGTACGGGAAAGGCATGTCGAAGATCGTGTCGAGGGCGCGGATCAGGCGAGGATAGAAGCGGACGAAGGACTCGCGCTCCTGCGCGGTCAGGTCGGCCAAGGAGGCGCGGTCAGCGAGCGGATGCACCTGAAGCTCGTAGGGCCAGCGCGCCGCGAATGGGACGAAGGCGACCCAGTGATCATCGCGGTAGACCACCCGGGAAGCGTCCGCGAGCTCGCGGGCCACCTCGTCGGAGATGAGGCTGCGGCGGGCCTCGTTGGCCGACTTCGCCTGCGCGAGCACCGCTGCCATCGCGGGCGGAACGAACGGATACGCGTAGACCTGCCCGTGCGGATGGTGCAAGGTCACGCCCACGTCGCCACCGCGGTTCTCGAACGGGAACACGTAGCGGATCCCCGGTAGCTCCGACAGCTCGCGGGTGCGGTCGATCCAGGCAGCGAGCACCAGCGCCATCGACTCGTCGTCGAGCCCGCCGATGGAACCACCATGGTCGTCGCTGAAGGCGACCACCTCGCACCGGCCATATGCGGGTGCCTGCGCGCCCGGGCTGCCGGCAAGGTCGGCCGACGGTGCCGATGCTCCCGCGAGAAACGACGGGAATCGGTTCTCGAACACGACCACGTCGTAGGACGACTCGGGAATCTCGGACAGGTTTCCCGGGCTCGTCGGGCACAGGGGGCATTCGGCGGCGTCGGGCAGGAAGATGCGCGACTGCCGATGCCCGGCGATGGAGATCCACTGTCCGGTGAGCGCATCGAAGCGCATCGTGCCCTGCTCCGTGCTGCCCGCCGCAAGCCCGCGCAGGTCGACGGCCGTGCGCTCGGGCGCATCGTCTCGGTCGAAGTAGATCAGCTCGCGCCCGTCGGAGAGCCGGGTTGCAGTGCGTCGCATGTCAGGTCCCCAGGAACTCGGCGCGGCCATCGGCGGCCACTGGCGAAAGTGTGCCCCGATCGGTGAGCATGACCGGGACCGGATTGCCCAGCATGCCCCCGAAGCCCCCCTGGGCATCGACGTCGACGAATGCCATCAGCGCCTGCCCGCCCTGCGGGAGCTGCACGATCCGGCCGGCATAGTTCCCGCGGACGTCGATGGGCTCGGCCCGCTCGGGGTGGAAGGGGCCGGCCGGCCCGTCGCAGGGCATCGACCAGGTGCCCGTGACCTTGGGCAACCCCGGGCGGCGGACGTCGCGGTCGCACATGCAGAACACGCACACCCACTGGCCATCGACCTCGAGGGTCTGCAGGACTTCGAGCTGCTCCAGGCCAAGGTCGCGTGCCAGGGGTTCCTCGACGGTCCAGGAGAACAGGTCATCGGAGACCGCCGTAGCGATGCACCCGGCTCCGCCCTCCGCGCCCGGGCCAGTCGCCGATGCATGTGCCGACTTGGCCGTGATCAGCATGCGCCAGCGGCCCTCGTGCCGGAACACCCATGGGTCGCGCCAGGGCTCGTCGCCGAACGCGGCGAAAGTCCGGTACCAGCGAGGGTCTGCACTCACGCACGGCTCGTCACTGACACGGGTCCAGGTCACCAGGTCGTCCGACACGGCATGGCCGATGCGCTGGATCCTCGCCAGGTGCGCATGCGAGATGCCCGTGTAGAACAGGTGCCAGCGTCCGTCGTCGCCGCGTACCGCGCTTCCCGTCCAGATTCCCTGGTCATCGAAGGCGCCGGGCTCCGCCTGGCACAGCGCATCCGGCAGTTCCCGCCACTCGGTCAGGTCGTCCGAGACGCTGTGCCCGACCAGCGGATGGTGATGCCGGCGCTCGGGATCGCCGAGGGCGCGACTGGCCCGAAGGTAGAAGGCATGGGTCAGCGGACCGTCGGCTACGTACCAGGAGTCCCAGACCCATGAGTCGACCAGGCGCAGCATGGCCTGACCGTAACCGTTGTCAGGGGGTGGCATCAAGGGCAGGCGCACATCCTGCAATTCCTTAAGAAACACTCATGTAAGTGATTACATACGGATACCGAAAGTCCGTTCGGCCACCACTGGTGCCCTGACCCGGCTACGGTCGGGGCTACCTACTTCGGATCGTCCGGCACGTTCCTGCCGGTGGGAGGAGTCACGTCATGTCCAAGGCCGTTCGCTACGACCACGCCACCCTCGTCTACCCGGGGATGGACCGCCCCGCCGTCGACCAGGTCACCATCGATATCGCCGAAGGCGAGTTCCTCGTCCTCGTCGGCCCCTCCGGCTGCGGAAAGTCGACCACGCTGCGCATGCTGGCCGGCCTCGAGCCCGTCACGAGCGGCAGCATCTGGATCGGCGACCGCGACGTCACCACGCTTCCGGCGAAGGATCGCGATATCGCCATGGTCTTCCAGAACTACGCGCTCTATCCGCACATGTCGGTGGCCGAGAACATGGGCTTCGCCCTGAAGATCTCCAAGACCCCGAAGGACGAGATTGCCCGGCGCGTCGCCGAGGCGGCCAAGCTCCTCGACCTCGAGCAGTACCTCGACCGCAAGCCGAAGGCACTCTCCGGCGGTCAGCGCCAGCGCGTCGCCATGGGCCGCGCCATCGTCCGCGAGCCCGAGGTGTTCTTGATGGACGAGCCCCTGTCGAACCTCGACGCGAAGCTGCGCGTGCAGACCCGTACCCAGATTGCCGCCCTGCAGCGACGCCTCGGCACCACGACGGTCTACGTCACGCACGACCAGGTCGAGGCCATGACGATGGGCGACCGGGTTGCCGTGCTGAAGGCCGGCATCCTGCAGCAGTGCGACTCGCCGCGAGCCTTGTACGACGAGCCCGTCAACGCCTTCGTCGCCACCTTCATCGGCTCCCCCTCCATGAACCTCGTCAGCGGCTCCATCGTCGACGGCGGCGTGCAGGTCAACGGATTCACGATCCCGGTCGAGCGAGCCACCCTCGACAAGGCCTCCGGTGGCACCGTCCTGATCGGCATGCGTCCCGAAGACCTGCACTTGGCCGAGGACGGCGTCGAGATGACCGTGACCTTGGTCGAGGAACTCGGCGCGGACACCTTCGTCTACGGCACGTACGCCAGTGCTGATGGATCCACCGTCGATCTCGTCGCCCGCGCCCGCGGGTTCAATGCACCGCGCATCGGCTCCCAGGTCCGGGTGCAGCCCGAGCGCACCTACGTGTTCGACTCGGCCGGAGAGCAACTGCGCATCTCGTGACTCACTCGCACATCACGCCCTAGCGAGCTCGCTAGCGCGGGACGGGGGCCGTCGACCCACGCACCACCAACTGCGTCGGCAGTTGGATCGAGGCGTGCGGGACGTCTGCGCCAGGTGAGCGCAACTGGAGCACGAGTGCCTCGGCGGCGATGCGCCCGAGATCGTGCACCGGCTGTACCACCGTGGTGAGGTCCAGGTACTCGGACATGTCGTGTCCGTCGATGCCCACGAGCGAGATGTCCTTGCCCGGCTGGAGCCCGTGGCTGCGCAGTGCCTTCATGGCGCCGAAGGCCATCTCGTCCGACATGGCGAAGACCGCTGTCGGCGGTTCGCGATGGGTGAGCAGCGCCGTCATGGCCTGCTCTCCGCCTGCGATCGTGAAATAGCCATAGGCCTCGCGCATCGGATCGATGGGCAGGCCGGCATCGCGCATGGCCTGCTCGAAGCCGCGGTAGCGATCGTGCTCGGCCGTGAAGGGTGCGTCGATGGGCGCGCCCGAGATCACGCCGATGCGCTGGTGCCCGAGGTTGATGAGGTGCTGGGTCGCGGTGCGGCCCGCCTGCACATCGTCGATGGTCACGCTCGGGACGCCTTCGAGGGAGACGCCGATCAGGCTCGTCGGCATCGACAGGGCCAGCACATCGCGCAACTGCTGGTCGGTCGGCGGGAGCGCGATGGCGAGCACGCCATCGACCCGGCGGCGCAGCCGGGGAGCCGGCGGAAGCCGGTGCTGGCCGTCGGGGGTGCTCACGCTCATGAGCAGGAGGTCCATGCCAGCGCCCTGCAGTACCGACTCGACCCCCGACAGCACCGTGCTGAAGAACCACCGGGCGATGTACGGGGTGATCACGGCGATGCTGCCGGTGCGCCCACTCGCCAGGCGCGAGGCACTCGGCGAGATCACGTAGTCGAGGTCGGTCGCGACCTTGCGGATGCGCTCGCGCGTGGCCTCGTCGACGTTCGGAAGGCCGCGCAGCGCACGCGAGACGGTCGCGGTCGACACGCCTGCGGCGTCCGCTACGTCCTTGATCGTGATGGCCACGCGTACCTCCCTGCGCCGGAGTCTAGGCAGCGGCCCCGACGGGCACAAGCGATTACATGAAAGGTTGCAGGCGCGGGATCCACATCGCTCACACCAGCGTGCAAGCGATGCCATCGAGGATGTCGTGCTCGGAGATGACCACCGAGTCGAAGCCCCCTTGGCGCACGATCTCGGCGAGGACGGCTGCCCCGCCGCCGATCACGTCGACACGCCCGGGATGCATGTAGCCCAGGGCCGCACGCTCCGCCCGGCTCATCGAGAGGAGGGCTTCGGCGGCATCGCACGCCTGCTGCGCCGAGATGACACTGCCGTGCAGGATGCTCGCGTCGTACTCCGCCAGGCCGAGAGCCCAGGCGCCCACGGTCGTGACCGACCCGGCCAGGCCGACCAGGGTGCGTGCCGAGCGCAGGCCGACGACGGCATCCGCCCGTGCCACGAGGTCGTGGATATCGGCCTGGGCAGCGTCCCGCTGCGCAGGCGTCGGCGGATCATCGAGCAGGTGGCGCTCGGTCATGCGCACGCAGCCCACGTCCACGCTGATCCAGCGCTCGGGCACGTCGGTGCCGATGACGAATTCCGTCGACCCGCCGCCGATGTCGACCACGAGGTACGGCTCGGCCATGACGCCAGCGGGCAGCGACTGCACGGCGCCCGCGAAGGACAGGCGCGCTTCCTCGTCACCGGAGATCACCTCGGGCTCGATGCCGATCCGACGGCGGACGCCATCGACGAACTCCTGGCGATTGCGCGCATCCCGGGAGGCAGACGTCGCGACCATGCGCACGCGCTCGACGGCGAGCTCCCGCATCTCGGCCGCATACTCGTCCAGCGCCGCGAAGGTGCGTTCGAGAGCGGCGGCCGACAGCACACCCGTGGCGTCGACCCCCTCGCCGAGTCGCACGGTGAGCATTCGTCGGGTGAGCTCGGTCAGGCGGCCGTCCGGCTCCCGCCGCACGACGAGCAGTCGCAGTGCATTGGTGCCGCAGTCGATGGCTGCCCCGACGGTCATGCGCCCTCGCTGGCCGCCTGTGCGCACGACTGCGCGCACCACCATTGACCGAGGGCGTCGACAGCCTCGTCGCCGAGCGGATTCACGCCCGGGCCGGCCGCGAGCGCGTGCCCGACGAGAACATGCAGGCACTTGACCCGCGAAGGCATGCCGCCGGCGCTGATACCGGAGATCTCCGGAACGGCTTCGATGCCCTCGCGCTCGGCCACGTAGCTCAGGTGAGCCTGGTCGTAAGCGGCCGCCAGCTGCGGATCACCGGCCAGCCGGGCCTCCATGTCGCGCATCAGGCCCGAGCTCTCGAGGGTCCCGATCGCCGCTGCGGCACGCGGGCAGGTCAGGTAGTACAGGGTCGGGAACGGGGTCCCGTCATCCAGGCGCGGCCTGGTCATGACGACATCGGGCTCACCGCACGGGCAACGATGCGCGACGCGCACCACTCCTCGCGGCCGGCGGCCGAGCTGGCGCTCGATGGCATCGAGGTCGCGCGGATCCACGTCCGGGCCCGGCTCGGACGTGGCTTCGATGTCGCTCACGGGGTGAGAGGGACGGGTGCCGGTGCCGTCGTCCCGGCCGGCTTGTCGTCAGCGCGCTGGACCGAGCGCCACAACGAGTCGTACCAGGCCCGGCTGGCGGCCGCCTGTGCCTCGTCGGGGTGCGTCACGGTGTCGAGGCCCAGTGTCACGAAGCCGATCTCGCCAGGCAGGACGAAATGCAGGCGCGAGCGGGCCTGCGCAGCGACGAACGTGGGATCCTCCCAGCGGGCCTTCTGATCCTGCAGAGCAGCGACGCGCTCGCGAGCCGCCTCGACTCCGGCCCGAAGGTCAGCAATCTCGGCGCGCTGCGCGAACCATGAGCGCAGGGGCATCGACAGTGCCACGCCGAGCGTCACGACAACAAGGCCCAGGATCAGGGCACGGCCCGTCAGCGAGGATCCAGGTCGCGACGGTCCGCGCATGCTGCTGCCGTCCACCGTCACCCCACGATGGTGTCACGAACCCCGGCTCGGGTCAGCCAGCGAAACGCGGGAATGCCGAAGCACCTGCGTAGCGCGCCGCGTCAGCGAGCTCCTCCTCGATGCGCAGCAGCTGGTTGTACTTGGCCACGCGCTCGGAGCGGGCAGGGGCGCCTGTCTTGATCTGGCCGCAGTCGGTAGCGACGGCCAGGTCGGCGATCGTGGTGTCCTCGGTCTCGCCGGAACGGTGCGACATCATGCAGCGGTAGCCATTGCGCTGGGCCAAGGACACCGCGTCGAGGGTCTCGGTGAGGGAGCCGATCTGGTTCACCTTCACGAGCAGGGCATTGGCTGCCCCCTCGTCGATGCCGCGCTGGAGGCGCTGCGGGTTGGTGACGAAGAGGTCGTCTCCGACGACCTGGACCTTGTCGCCGATGGCATCGGTCAGGTGCACGTAGCCGGCCCAGTCGTCCTCGGCCAGGGGATCCTCGATCGACACGAGCGGGAAGTCGGCGATGAGGCTCTCGTAGTAGCCGGTCATCCACTCGGCCGAGCGCGAGGCCCCTTCGAACAGGTAGGAGCCATTCTCGAAGAACTCGGTCGATGCCACGTCGAGCGCCAGCGCGATGTCGGCACCCAGCTTCAGGCCCACGGCCTCGACCGCGCTGCCGATCAGCTCGAGGGCTGCGCGGTTGTTGGGCAGGTTGGGGGCGAAGCCACCCTCGTCGCCCAGCCCGGTCGCGTAGCCGCCCTTCTTCAGGACGCTCTTGAGCGAGTGGTAGACCTCCGTGCCCTGACGCAGGGCCTCGGCGAACGTCGCAGCGCCGATCGGAGCGATCATGAACTCCTGGATGTCGACATTGGAATCCGCGTGCGCGCCGCCGTTGAGGATGTTCATCATCGGAACGGGCAGTACGTGCGCATTGGGGCCGCCGACGTAGCGGAAGAGCGGGAGCTCGGCCGACAGGGCCGCAGCGCGCGCGACGGCCAGGGAGACGCCGAGGATCGCGTTCGCGCCCAGGCGCGACTTGTTCGCAGTCCCGTCGAGGTCGATCATCACCTGGTCGACGATGCGCTGCTCCGAGGCGTCGATGCCGACGATCTCGGCTGCGATCTCGTCCTCGACCGCGGCGACGGCCTGCAGGACGCCCTTGCCGTTGTAGCGAGTGCCGCCGTCACGGCGCTCCGAGGCCTCGAAGGCACCCGTGGAAGCGCCCGAGGGCACCGCGGCACGGGCCACGGTGTCGTCGTCCAGCAGGACCTCGACCTCGACAGTGGGGTTGCCCCGGGAATCGAGGATTTCACGGGCGATGACGGATTCGATGATGGCCATGGGGCCATCCTAGAGGCCGAGCAGGGTCCGAAGATGCCGAGGCGGGGGCGACCCGTGGCTGAGCATGAGGTCGTGGCGGCGTGCGTCCGTCCAGTCCGGATGCAGGACACCCAGGTCGCCAGCGATCGACCGAACCGCCCGGTATCCCACGAAGTAGGTGGGCAGCTGCGTTGCGGTCAGCAGGGCCCGTCGCCACTTCCCGACGGCCTCGCCCTCCTCCTGGAAGCCCCGGCCGGTCATCAGCTCGAGGGCCTCGGCCTCGTCGATGTCGTGGCAGTGGACCCGCACGTCGAGGATGGCATTGATGGCCATGCGCGCCTGCATCTTCAGCTGCTGCAGCCGCAGGGCGGCCGCAGCCTGGGGCGCGTCGTCGTGGCAATAGCCGCGATCGAGCATGAGTTCCTCGGCATAGACGGCCCAGCCCTCGACGAAGACCCCGCTCATGCCCAGGCGCCGGACCCGGGTGGAGCCCGACGACGACCGGGCATGCGCGAGCTGGAGCACATGGCCCGGCATTGCCTCGTGGATGGTCAGGTCGTGCAGCTGGACGCCGTTGTACTCGCGATAGAACGACTCCACGCGCTCAGTGGGCCAGCCCTCAGGGGTCGGCGACACTGCGACGAACGTGGGCAGGACTGCCGTCTCGAGCGGTCCCGGGGCATCGCAGTAGGCCACGGCGACCCCTCGATGGATCTCCGGCATCTCGATCACGTCGATGGCCATGTCCGGGATGCTCACGAGATCGTGGGCGCGGACGAAGTCGGTCATGCGCGCGAGCGCTTCCCCCACCAGCCGCAGCACACTGGCATCGGTGACCGGATTGCCGGCGGCGATGCTGCCGAGGGCGTCGCGCACGTGCTCGTCGTCTGCGCTGGCGATGCCGAGGTACTCGGCCGCTGCATCCCGCATGCGTTCGTTCACCGACGCAAGGGTGTCGATCGCGTCGCCGAGCACCTCGTCGGCCGTGATGTCGTCGTCGAGCGCATGCCACAGGGCCGCGCCGTAGAGCCGCTGCCCCAGGCGCGGATCGCGCTCGGCCGGCTGATCGCCGAGCCACGCGGCGAACTCGCTGACGGCCGCGCTCGCGCGGGCGAGCGCTCCCTGGTCACGGACGAGTTCGCTCACGGGTCCTTCGATGAGAGCGCGCGTCCCGGCCAGCTGGGCCACGGCGGTCTCGACATGGATCGCCGGCATGTCGTCGAGGCGTACGCGCGCCATGGCGAGAAAGTCCGGGATCGCCTGTAGCCGTGCGGCAGCGCTCGCCGCCCGTTCGTCGGACGGGGCGAACTCCCGGGACACCAGCAGGTGCAAGGACGTGCCGGGGTTCCACTCCAGGGGGTTCCACTCCGGCGAGCGCAGCTGGTCGTATTCGAAGCGAGCGCGCATGAGCCGCGATCGCAGGATCTCCAGGTCGACGAGGTCGTCGACGTCCAGCTCGACGTCGTCGATGGCATCCAGGCTGGTCAGCTGGTCGTCGATGTCCTCGACAGCGCGTGCATCGGCAAGCGCCGACCTGTCGGGCAGCTCGCCGTCGAAGCGGTGATCGCCCAGCCAGGTCGCACCCACCGGGTCGCGGCGCAGCGAGCTCTCGACGATCGTCTCTGCGAGGGCGCGGAACTCCTCGGTCGCGCTCACCCGCCGAGCCCTTCGGCAGCACGGATCACGTCCACCCGGCGGGACACGGCTGCCCGCAGCGCGGTCTCCGCATCCCACCCGCGGAGCCTGCCGGCCGCGACCAATGCCAGGAGCAGGTCGCCGAACTGGGCCTGGTCGGCGGGCATCGCCTCGTCGGCCTGCACTGCTGCTTCCAGTGCCGGAAGGTCGAGGGTCTTGCTGCGCGAGAGCACCTTGCCGGCCCGCACGAGAGCAGGCAGGGAGGCGGGGATGCCGTCGGTGACCGACTCGCGGCCCTTCTCCTTCGCCTTCAGCGCATGCCAGTTGGCCTCGACCTGCTCGGCCGTCGCCGCGTCGACGTCGCCGAAGACATGCGGATGGCGGGCGATGAGCTTGCGGACGATGCCGTCGGCGACATCGTCGATGGTCCAGGGGTCCTGCTCGTCCTCCTGCGCGATGCGCGCGTGGAAGACGACCTGGAGCAGGAGGTCGCCGAGCTCTTCGCGCAGGCCGGCACGGTCATCGTCCTCGATCGCCTCGACCGTCTCGTACGCCTCTTCGACGAGGTATTCGACGAGCGACTCATGGGTCTGGCGGGCATCCCACGGGCATCCGCCCGGCGAGCGCAGGCGGTCCATGACGGCCACCAGGTCGAGCAACCGCTCACCCACGGGCGGCCGTTCGACCTCGGTCACGGCTGGTCCGCCGTTCGCCTGGCCGCAGCGCCGTCAGTTGGCGGTGGGCAGGGTCGCGACGTCGCTCAGCGACGGGCCCACCACGAGCTGCGCGGGATCCCACGTGCCAAAACGCGGGCTGACAGTGACGCCGATGTCATCGCTGAACTTGGCCAGCGCCGCGTACAGCGCCTGGACCTGCTGGTCACTGGAGCCCGTCGGCGCGAGCGCCGCGCCGAGCTGCTGTGCCTCGATATTCAAGGTGACGACGTCGTCGACCTCGTCAGGCGTGACGCCCTGGGCCGCGAGCATCGTCTGCAGCTGCTCCTTGCCGCCGGCATTGTTCTCGGCCGACATGACCGACTGGTCGATCTGGCTCTGGGACACCGTGATGCCGGCCCGCTCGGACAGCATGTCCACGAGCTTGGTGACGACCATCTGGCGCAGCGCGGTCGAGACGACCGTCGCGTCGGCCGAGTCAGGGGCCTTGCCCTGTGCCTGGAGGGAGTTGCTGACCTGGGCATCGAGCTGCTGCTCGGTGATGGTCTCGTCGCCCACGGTCGCCGCGACGCCGGGCTGGCCACCGCTGCAGGAGGCCAGTGCGAGGCCGGCGACCCCCACGAGGACCACGGGCAGGATGCGGCGTCCGAGGGCGGTGCGCGAAGAAGACAGCATGTGTGACTCCCGTACGTAGGTCGTGATGGCTTTCATCGGGGCCCTCTACGAGGGTGCCCCTGGCAGGAGGACGGCCTTGATGAGGTCGCCCGCCCAGTCAAGCAGCTCGGTGTCGCGCAGCGGCGTTCCGCCGATCCCGGAGGGACCGCCGGACGACGGACGCGGCACGAGAATCGTACGGACTGCGGGCTTCGCCATGGTCCGCGGGTAGAGCCGCGTCAGTCTCATCTGGCCCGACTCGGGCAGTTCGACCGGATGGAACCGCACGGAAGAGCCCTGGAGCACGACCTCCTCCAGTCCGGCCGACCGGGCCAGCGACCTGAACCGGGCCACGGCCAGCAGCGCCTCCACCGGCGCGGGGAGCGGGCCGTAGCGATCGAGCAGCTCAGCGGAGACCTCGTCGACCGCTGCGTCCGTCGTGGCGTCCGCGAGCCGCTTGTAGGCCTCCAGTCGCAGGCGCTCGTGCGGCACGTAGTCGACCGGGATGTGCGCGTCGATCGGCAGTTCGACCTTCACCTCGGCCGCATGGGTCGCAGGCTCGTCCTTGTACTCGGCCAGGGCCTCCCCCACCAGCCGCACGTACAGGTCGAAGCCGACATCGGCGATGTGGCCGCTCTGCTCGCCGCCGAGCAGGTTGCCAGCACCGCGGATCTCGAGGTCCTTCATCGCGATGTGCATGCCCGAGCCCAGGTCGGTGTGCTGGGCGATGGTCGCCAGGCGCTCGTGCGCAGTCTCGGTGAGCGGCTTCTCGGGCGAGTACAGGAAGTAGGCGTACGCACGTTCGCGGCCTCGCCCGACACGACCACGCAGCTGGTGCAGCTGCGATAGGCCGAACGTGTCCGCACGGTCGACGATGAGCGTGTTGGCGTTGGCGATGTCGATTCCGGACTCGACGATCGTGGTGCACACGAGCACGTCGATGCGCTTCTCCCAGAAGTCGAGGATCACCTGCTCGAGCGCTGCCTCGCCCATCTGGCCGTGCGCCACCGCGATGCGCGCCTCGGGCACGAGGTCGGCG
>CAYFLP010000014.1:0-969 GCA_964344045.1 uncultured Bifidobacteriaceae bacterium | reverse complement strand
CGGCCTTGTTGATCGACTCGACCCGGTTGTGCACGAAGAACACCTGGCCCTCGCGCATGAGCTCGCGGTTGATGGCAGCCGCGATCTGCTTGTCGTCGTACGGACCGACGAACGTGAGGACGGGGTGCCGCTCCTCCGGAGGCGTCTGGATGACCGACATCTCGCGGATGCCCGTGACCGCCATCTCGAGCGTCCGGGGGATCGGCGTGGCCGACATCGCCAGCATGTCGACATTCGTCCGCAGCGCCTTCAGGTGCTCCTTGTGCTCGACGCCGAATCGCTGCTCCTCGTCGACGATGACGAGCCCGAGGTCCTTGAACCGCACTGCGGACGTGAAGAGCCGGTGCGTTCCGATGACGACGTCGACGGAGCCGTCGGCAATGCCGGCCAGCACTTCCTTGGCCTCCTTGTCGCTGGTGAAGCGCGACAGGGCAGCGACCCGCAGCGGGAACGAGGCATAGCGCTCGGCGAAAGTCGAGTGATGCTGCTGCACGAGCAGTGTCGTCGGCACGAGGACAGCCACCTGCTTGCCGTCCTGCACGGCCTTGAAGGCAGCGCGGACCGCTATCTCGGTCTTGCCGTAGCCCACGTCGCCGCAGATGAGGCGGTCCATCGGCACCGTGCGCTCCATGTCGGCCTTGACCTCGTCGATGCAGGCCAGCTGGTCGGGCGTCTCGACGTAGGGGAAGGCATCCTCCAGCTCGCCCTGCCACGGCGAGTCGGCGCTGAAGGCGAATCCCTGGCTCGCCTGCCGGGCCGCGTACAGCCGCACGAGCTCGCCGGCAATCTGCTTGACGGCCTTCCGCGCACGGCCCTTCGCCTTCTGCCAGTCGGCACCGCCCAGGCGATGGACGCTCGGAGCCTCGCCGCCCACGTACTTGGTGATCAGGTCGAGCTGGTCCATCGGCACGAACAGCCGGTCGGCCGGCTGCCCTCGCTTGCTCGCCGCGTACTCGAGCACCAGGTACT
>CAYFLP010000013.1:257-22607 GCA_964344045.1 uncultured Bifidobacteriaceae bacterium | reverse complement strand
GGACGGCGAGCTGCGCGGCATCTACGGCGAGTCGACCTTCGGCGACTTCGACAAGTCGCAGCGCGGCCTCATCCAGCTGCCAGTCGTCGAGAAGCACGGCGTCATCTGGGTCTGCCTCACCCCTGGCCTGACTATCGACATCGACTCCTGGCTGGGCGAGTGGGGCCCGCAGCTGGCCTCCTTGAAGCTCGACGAGTGCCACGTGTTCTCCTCGCGCCAGATGCCTGGACCGAACTGGAAGGCCACCATCGAGGGTTACCTCGAGGCGTACCACTTCGCTGCCACGCACCCGAACACGGTGTTCACCGTGAACCACGGCAACACCATGGTGTTCGACGGCTTCGGCCCGCACGAGCGGCTCGGCTTCGCCCTGCGCACCATCGACGACGTCATGGAGGCACCGGAGTCCGAGTGGGATCCGTCGCATCATGTCGGGCCGATCTTCTGGACGTTCCCCGGCTTCTCGATCGCGGGCGGCTGGCGCCAGCGCATGACGGTGGCCCTGTGCCTGCCGACCACGAAGGTCGACGAGTCGATCACCGAGCACCGCATCGTCGTCCGCCATGCGATCAACGACGAGGTCCAGCACGAGCTCGAGGTCATGCGCGACTGGTTCTACGACGTCGTCTACAACGAGGACTACCTGACTCAGTACGGCGTGCAGAAGGGCGTCGGGGCCACGGGCGGCCACACGCAGGTGTTCGGACGCAATGAGATCGGCGTGCAGTACCTGCACAGCACGATCAACCGGCTCATCGACGAGAACTGGGAAGAGGGCTACAAGAAGCCATTGCAGGCGTAGGGGGGCCCGGTTAGACTGGGTTGTCTAGACAACCTGGCGGTGCTTGCCGTCCCTATGCGTGGAGTGATCTGTGACCGAACTGGCCCAAGGCGGCGTTGCCCAGAAGCTCGACCCGGAGCACCTGCCGCAGTACGTGACCAGCACGGTGCTCGACGGAGCTGCCCGCGAGGATGCCCTCGGCGTCATGAAGCGCCTCGCCGAGCACGTCAAGAACCAGACCACCGAGCAGGCGGATGCCCCGTGGCTCGAGCCCGTCGAGAACTACTACGACGAAGACCTGTTCAAGGCCGAGATCGAGACCTTGTTCAAGCGCATCCCGCTGCCGCTGGCGCTCTCGGTCGAACTGCCGGGCAAGAACACCTACAAGGCACTCGATGCCGTGGGCGTGCCGGTCGTGCTGACCCGCGATGCCAAGGGCGAGGTGCACGCGATGCTCAACGTGTGCCGTCACCGCGGTGCGCTCCTGTGCGCCAACGGCTACGGAGAGGCCCGTGCGCTCACCTGCCCGTACCACGCATGGTCGTACTCGATGGACGGCGAGCTGCGCGGCATCTACGGCGAGTCGACCTTCGGCGACTTCGACAAGGCCGAGCGCGGCCTGGTGCAGTTGCCCGTCGTCGAGTGCGCCGGCCTGATCTTCGTGTGCCTGACGCCTGGGCTCGAGATCGACATCGACTCCTGGCTGGGCGACTTCAAGCCCGTCGTCGAGGCGCTCAAGCTCGACGAGGTGCACGTGTTCTCCTCGCGGCAGATGCCTGGCCCGAACTGGAAGGTGGTCATCGAGGGCTACCTCGAGAGCTACCACTTCGCGGCGCTGCACCCCAACACCGTGTTCAAGTCCAACTTCGGCAACCTCGGCGTGATGGACGGGTACGGCCCCCATCAGCGCGCGACCTGGGCGCTGCGCAACATCGAGACCTTCTTCGACAAGCCCGAGAGCGAATGGGAGCCCTCGGGCGGCTGCGGGCCGATCATCTGGCTCTTCCCGGGCATGGCGTTCGCCGGCGCCTGGCGCGAACGCATGACCTGCGCACTGGTGCTGCCGGGTGCCAACGTGGGCGAGTCGATCACCGAGCAGCGCGTCCTCACCCGCAAGCCGGTGACCGATGAGAACCGCGAGGAGCTCGAGATCTTCGCCGACTTCTTCTACGACGTCACGTACGGCGAGGACTACATCACCGGCTATGGCGTGCAGAAGGGCATCCGCAACGTCTCGGGCACCACGCAGATCTACGGCCGCAACGAGGTGAGCGTGCAGTACGTCCACGCCCAGATCGACCGGCTCATGGACGAGTACCACGTCGACGGGTACGCATTGCCCAAGCCCCCCGTGAAGTCCTAGGACTACCAACTTTCCGTAATCCATTGACTCCGTCGCCCCGCCTGGTGTGGGATGACGGGACCACCGCGCCGCATGGGCGGCGCCGCTATCCGCAGGAGTGAGTATGGGTCAGCTCGACGGCAAGGTCGCGGTCATCACCGCGGGCTCCACCGGCATCGGCTTCGGCATCGCCCAGGCCTTCATCAACGAGGGCGCCAGCGTCGTGCTGGGCAACCGCTCGGCCGCCAAGGGCCAGCATGCGCTCGACCGCCTGAACGCCGGCGATCGCGCGATGTTCGTCGAGACGGATGCCCTTGACCGCGCGAGCATCGACAATCTCGTCGACACCGCGGCTGCCAAGTACGGCACCGTCGACATCATGGTCAACTGCGCCGGCGGCTCCGATGGCTGGGCGCTCGTGGGCGATCTGAGCGACGAGGCCTGGGAGAAGGGCCTGGTCTGGAACGCGTCCTCCGCCTTCTGGGGCACCCGCGCGGCGCTGAAGTACATGCTCCCGCAGCACTACGGCCGCATCATCAACATCTCCTCGATCGAGGGCAAGATCGCCTCCAAGGTCGCGGTCTCGCACTACATCGCCGGCAAGCACGCCATGATCGGCCTCACCAAGGCGACGGCAGTCGAGTACGGCACCGCCGGCGTGACCTGCAACGCGATCTGCCCCGGGCCGGTCGAGACTGAGCTCATGAAGGACGCCGGCGCCCAGGTGGCGGCTGCCTCCGGCATCACCTACGAGCAGTTCCTGCAGGAGTTCGCCAACGACTGCCTCACCAAGGAGCTGCAGACCGTCGAGCAGGTCGCCGGCATGGCCCTGCTCCTCGCCGGCCCGCTCGGCAACGGCATGACCGGCTCGACCTACAACGTCGACGGCGGATCGTCGCCGTTCTAGCCCGCGCTTGACCTCGGATGCGCCGTCGGGATCGTCCGGCGGCGCATCCGCCATGTACGTCGCCTTGCCCTGCACATCATCGGTACGACACTGCACGGAGAAGCCATGAAGGACACCTGGATCGTCGACTGGCAGCGCAATGAGCGCCTGCCGTACTACACGCGCGCGAATGCTGGCGAGGTCCTGCCTGATCCCGCGAGCCCGCTGGGCTGGTCGCTGGTGTTCGAGGAGGGCTTGCTCCCGGGGTGGTACCGCGGGTTCGTCGAGTTCGGCATCTACGGCGAGGACGAGTTCAACACCCCACCGAAGATCCCGATGGTCGGCATCTTCGGCGGGTACTTCTACCTGAACCTCTCGCACATGCGCCTGCTCGGCCTGCGGCTGGGCGCGAATCTCGAGGAGTTCGACGCGGGCCTGCTCGGCTCGCACCCCGACACGCCCCCGTACGACGCGCATCCCGACGACATCAACCCCGAGCTCTCCGCCAAGGCTGCCGCGACCATCGGCGCCATTCTCGGACGCAGCGTCTTCGAGGAGATCGACGACGATCGGGCCCGCACGGCCCGCTTCGCCCAGGATCGCCCCGATCTCACCGCACTCACCGACGCCGAGCTGGTCGCACGCGCTCGCTCCTTCGCCTGGGAGCTCGACAATGGCTTTGCCCGCCATGACTACGCGAGCCTTGCCTCGACGCTCGGGCCATCGATCCTCGCCGGCCTGTGCGCATCCATCGGCGAGCCGGAACTCCAGCTCGAGCTGATCTCCGGTCTCGGCGATGTCGACTCCGCTTCGCCCTCGCGCGGGCTGTGGGTCCTGTCGCGGATGGCCAATGCCTCGCCCGAGATCACCGCGCTGTTCGATGCCGGGCCCGAGGCGGTCCTGGCTGCCATCGAGGCTCCCTCGAGCGATGCCGAGCGTGCGTACGCGGCCGACTTCGCCGCCTTCATGCGCGAGTCGGGATCGCGCGGACCGAATGAATGGGACATCCACGCGCTGTCGTGGGAAGCCGATCCGATCGTGCCGCTTCGCCTGATCAACGGCATCCGGAAGGCATCGGACGCCGACTCGCCAGAGGCGCGCCATGAGCGACTCGAGACGCGGCGCACAGCGGCCGCAGATCGCCTTCGCGCGGCCCTCGCCGGCAATGACGAGGCGCTTGCGACCTTGGAGATGGCACTTGCGTCGACCTCGCTGTGCGTTCCAGCGCGCGAGCGCACGAAGGCAACGTGCGTCGCGGCCGTCAACGAGGTGCGCATGACGGTCCGCGAGCTCGGACGCCGCGGGGTCGCGGCCGGGCTGTACGCCAAGCCCGAGGACGTCATGATGCTGCTCAGCGACGAGCTCGACGCGTACGTCGCAGATCCGGCCTCCTTCCGCGAGGTCATCGCCGAGCGCCTTGCCGACTATGACGAGCTCTACGAGCTCGACCCCCCGTTCATCATCGCCTCGGATCCCCTGCCCCTGTCGCAGTGGAAGCGGCGCACCGAGCGGCGCATGCCCCTGCTCAACGAGGGCGAGGTCCTCAGCGGCCTCGGTGGCGGTGCGGGCCGGTACACCGGCAAGGTCTGCGTGCTCGACAACCCCGCCGACATGATGAAGCTCGAGCCCGGCGACGTTCTCGTGGCGCCGTTCACGGATGCCGCGTGGACCCCGCTGTTCCTCATCGCGGGCGCGGTCGTCGTCGACGTCGGCGCGATGAACTCTCACGCAGTCGTGGTGAGCCGCGAGCTCGGCATCCCGTCCGTCCTGTCGGTGACCACGGGCACGACCCAGCTCGCCGACGGCATGCTCGTCACGGTCGACGGCACAGCGGGCACGGTGACCGTTGACTCCGTTCCGCAGACGGTTACGGTCTAGCCATGGCGTACGTCTACGAGGAGTACCGCGACCTGGTCGTCATCGAGCGAGTCGAGGAGGCCGACGGCGTAGTCGCCATCCGGCTGGGCGCGCCGAGCGGCGAGCGCCTGCCGATGTGGGAGCCCGGCGCGCACATCGACGTGCAGCTGGGCAATGGGATCGAGCGGCAGTACTCGCTGTGCAGCCACTTCCACGCTGACACCTGGCGGATCGCGGTGCTGCGCGAGCCCAATAGCCGCGGTGGGTCGTCGTACATCCACGACAACATCAAGGTGGGCGACGCAGTCAAGACCCGCGGCCCGCGCAATCACTTCCCCCTGGTCGACGCACCCTCGTACGTGTTCATCGGCGGCGGCATCGGCGTGACGCCCATGGTGCCCATGCTCGGCGAGGTCATCTTCGACAAGCACGTGCCCTGGTCCTTCTGGTACGGCGGCCGCACCCGCGCGTCGATGGCCTTCCGCGATCGCCTCGAGGCACTGGGTGTCCACCTGTGGCCCGAGGACGAGAAGGGGCTCCTTCCGCTCGACCAGATCCTGCGCGAGGCACCTGCCGATGCCGCGGTGTACTGCTGCGGCCCGGAGCCGCTCATCGACGCAGTCGAGGCCAAGTGCGCCGAGATCGGCCGACCTGCCCCGCACGTCGAGCGGTTCGCCGCCAAGGCCGTCGACACGGCTGGCGACGAAGGCGACCATGAGTTCACCGTCGTGGTCAACAGCACGGGCCAGGAATTCTCGGTGCCCGTCGACAAGTCGATCGTCGACGTCCTGCTCGCGAACAACGTGCGGATCATGACCTCCTGCGCCGAAGGCGTGTGCGGCACGTGCGAGACGAAGGTGCTCGAAGGCGAGATCGCCCACCGCGACTCCCTGCTGTCCGAGGAGGACAAGGAAGAGGGCATTTACATGATGCCGTGCGTCTCCCGTTGCAAGGGCACCCGTCTAGTCCTCGACCTCTAGCCCCCAGATTTGACCCAACTCCTGGGTCAATTGGACCCCGGGGGCCCTCGCCAGCGGCGTGTCCCACAAGGTGACCCCACCTGCGTCGCCCTCAGGCTGCGCGGCGACCCTCGCGCCGCACCTGCTCGACGATCTGCTGCGGTCGCTCGAGGATGTCCGGCTGCATCCAGCGGACGACACCGTGGCCCTTGGCCCTCAAGCGGCTCTCCCTGCGCTTCTCCTTGACGATGTCACGCTGCCCGCCATATTTCACTGCGCCGTCCGCCTCGCCGATGACGTTTAAGGTCGGCCAGTACATGTCGGCGAAGCCGATCAGTCCGTCCTTGTCATAGAACGGGACCTGCAGCTCAGGCTCCGGAAGCCCAAGGCGAACAAGTGTCAGCCGCGACAGGGTTTCCAGGTACGTCTGAGCTCCGCGACGTGCATAGGCCAGCGCGTCGATGACCATGTCCAGGCCGCCGAGGTGTTGCCACTCGCGGGCCAGTTCCCTCAGATCGTCCGCCGAGACGCCCGGTGACCAGAGCACGCTGTCCAGGAGGCCGACCCGACGCGAGAAGGAGACCAGGTGAGCGGAAGTCACCGCCGCTACTGAGCGGGAGACAACAGGGATCTCGCGCAGGGAAGTTGCCCCGAGCGATGCGTTCTGATGCGTGACGATGACGGTCGGGGGCAATTCGAGGCGATGCTTGCTCGGGCGGCGCAGTGATCGTGGATCCTGGTCGGACTCGCGGGCAATGTGCAGGTCGGTGAGTGCCTTTCTGCCGATGGGCATGCCGTGGAGCAAGGCGGCCGATGGCCCGACAGCCAGCGCGGGTTCAGTGGCGGCCAGCAGCGCTGCCCGCAGGTGCGCCAGGTGCAGCGCCTCGGGATCGGCACCCGCAAGGCTGATCGCGTCGGCGTAGATGCCGTGGCGGATGCGGGTGAGTTGTCCCCGACGCACCTGCACTCGAATGTCGATGTCGGTGAGGCCCTGGGCAAGAAGGTCCGAGCGGCGTTGGACGCGGATGTCGGCCGGCGGACGTCCGGCGAAGTAGTCGAAGGACGGGAAATCGAGGATCGCGGACGATGTCATGGGTCCCACTGTCGTCGAGGTCGCAGAGACGTCAACCCGCTATCCACAGGGGGGTTGGTTCAAGTTGAAGGACACGCCGTTGCGGAGAGCTTCCGGGGTCCAATTGACCCAGGAGTTGGGTCAAATCTGGGGGAGGAGCATTGCGGAAGTTGTCTAGACAAGTGTAGGGTCGGGGGATTCCCAGCTGAGAGGAAGCACTCCATGACGACGACTCCGTTCGTGCCCCCCACCCGCGGCGACGGACCTCTGCGCTTCTCGGCGGAGATCCCCAACACGCCGGGCAAGTCCGAGACGATCCCGTCCAGCTGGTACACCGACCCGGCGCGCTTCGACCTCGAGCGCAAGTACGTCATGAACCCCAGCTGGCAGATCCTGTGCCGCTCGGAGCAGATCCCCAACGCGGGCGACCACTACGTGTGGGAGGGCCAGGGCGAGACCATCGTCATCACTCGCACGAAGGACGGCGGCCTCGCCGGCTTCCACAACATCTGCCAGCACCGCGGTGCGCGCATCGTGCGCGACCACGGCGAGTGCGCGCGCCGTTTCAAGTGCCCGTGGCACGACTGGGTGTACGACTTCAGCGGCAACGTCGTGGGTGTTCCGGACCGCGATGACTTCGATCCCGGCATCCTCGCCAACCTCAAGGCTCCGCAGGTCGAGCTCGACGAGTGGGGCGGCTGGGTGTGGGGCGTCCTCGCCGGCCCGGGCGTCGCGCCGCCGCTGCGGGAATGGCTCGGCGAGGACATCCTCGTCGACCTCGGCGCCTACCGCATGGAGGACATGTACCTCCGCGAGAAGGTCGTCTGGGATGTCGACGTCAACTGGAAGGTCGTCATCGACGCCTTCAACGAGTTCTACCACGCGCCCGCCCTGCACCACATCCCGCCGCAGGACGTCAAGGACGGCCGCGAGATGCGCATCTTCGAGTTCGACCGCCATTCGATGATGGTCGTGCCGTTGAAGGGCGCCCTGCCCAAGCTCCAGGAGAATCCCGATCACCAGTCCGTGGCCATCTGCCACTACACGATCTTCCCGCTGGGCGTCTTCAACAACAATCCCGAGCACCTGCAGCTGTTCCGCCCCATCCCGATCGCGCACAACAAGACGCGATTCGAGACCTGGGAGCTGTGGTACAAGTCCGACGACGCCGATTACCTCGAGCGCACCCAGCGCCACTGGGACCACCTGAAGATCGTCGTCGGCGAGGACGTCTGGACCTGGGAGGACGTCAACGCGACCTCCCGCTCGATGTTCTACAAGGAGAACTTCTTCAACGACCGGGAGTGCAAGATCCCGTACTTCCACAACATGGTCAATCGCCTGGTCGAAGAAGGCGTAGCGCGTGACGCCGCCGGCAAGTAGCGCGAGCCTCACGGGTCACGCACTGCCGCGGCTTCAGGACTTCACCTTCTCGTTCAACTGCATCGGCGAGGTCTCGCTCGAGGAGCGATTCGCTGCGACGCGCGATGCCGGCTTCGTGCAGGTAGGGCTCAGCTGCCGCTGGATGAAGCTCTGGCTGGAGGAGCATTCGCTCGAAGAGCTCGACGCACTGCTCGACGAGTACGGCCTCGTTGTCGGCGAGCTCGAGGCGATTCGCGTCATGCAGGTTGACGTGGATCCCTTGGAAGAGACCGCCGCTCTCCTGGCCGAGCGCTACCGGCCTGTGCGCCTGCAGGCGATCGCGCCCTATGACGGCACGATTGCCGAGGCTGCGGTTCGTGCCGCCAGGGTGGCCGACCGCTTCGCGCCATGGGGAGTCGAGGTGGTGCTCGAGCCGCTTCCCTTCACCAACATGAGGACCCCGGCGGACGCGGCCGAGATCTGCCGGCTTGCCGGGCGCCCGAACCTGTCCATCTGCATGGACATCTGGCACCTGTACCGCAACGGGCTGCCCCTCTCGCACCTGGATGACTGCTGGGACTGCATCACGTCACTGCAGCTCAACGACGGCACCATCGTCAGCGAGTACCCGGACGACCTGCGCGAGGACTGCCTGCGCAATAGGCGCATCCCCGGCCAGGGCGAATTCGACCTCGTGGGCGTCCTGGCGGCTGGGCTGCGCCATCGTTCGGACCTCACCTACTCGATCGAGGTCATCGAGACGAGCCTGCGCGAGCAGGATGCAACGCTGACGGCCAGGCAGATTGCCGACGGAATCACCGAACTTCTCGCACAACTCGAACGACAGGAGACAGCACCATGAGCAGCGCCCGCCTCGACGGCCTCCGCTTTCCCGATCGCTATGACATCGAGCAGTTGATGTACAAGTACGCGCGCGCCGCTGACATGGCAGACGTCGAGTCGCAGGTGAGCGTGTTCCACGAGGACTGCCGCGTGAAGTTCAGCGGCGACACGTGGATTGAAGGCAAGGACGCCCTGCGCGACTCGCTGCGCAACGCCTTCACCCGCTACGCCCAGACCTCGCATGCCGTCACCAACATCTCGATCAACATCACGGGCACGGACGATGCGACCGCTGAGAGCCTGATCACGGCATGGCACCGCGACCACGATGGCAATGAGTGGACCCTGCATGGCCGGTACGTCGACGTCTGGTTCAAGGGCATGTCCGGCTGGAAGCTCCAGCAGCGCGAGATCATCGCGGCCGGCGCGGTGGGACGCGACGAGTCCCGCCTCACCATGATGCAGCGCCTGACCCTGAGCGACGGCCACTGATGGCGGGGCGCCTCGAGGGGCGTGCGGCAGTCGTCACGGGAGGCGCCCGAGGAATCGGCGAGGGCATCGTGCGTCGCTACGTGGCGGAAGGCGCCCGTTGCGTCATCGCCGACATCGATGTCGAGGCGGGGGAGAAGCTCGCTGCAGAACTCGGCGACGCCACGGTCTTCGTGCGGTGCGACGTGACCAGCGAGAGCGACATCCTCGCCGCGATCGACACGTGCATCTCGCGCTTCGGGGCACTCGACATCATGATCAACAACGCGGGCGTCTCAGGAGTGACGGGAGCCATCCAGGACACCGACCTGGCCGACTACGAGCGCACCATGGCGATCCTGACCACCAGCGTCTTCCTCGGCACCAAGCACGCCATGCGCATCATGAAGCAGCAGGGCAGCGGTGCCATCATCAACACCGCCAGCACTGCCGGTGTTCAGGGCGGCCTCGGGCCGCATGTCTACACGACCGCCAAGCACGCGGTTGTCGGCCTGTCGAAGTCGGTGGCAGTCGAGGCGGCTCCGCACGGCATTCGCGTGAACGTGCTGTGCCCCGGTGCCACGCTGTCGTCCCTCACGGCGGGCGTCGTCACGGGCGACCGGGACAATCTCGAGGATGCCTACGTACGGCTGTCCTCGAAGTACCCCGGCGGCCGTGCGCCCCGGCCGGAAGACATGGCGAATGCCGCGGTCTGGCTCGGCAGCGATGAGGGCCAGTTCATGAACGGTGCCGTGATCATCATGGACGCGGGCAAGGAAGTGCTGTCCGACCGCGCATCGAAGTTCTACCCCACGGAGGCGTAGCCCCACATGATCCAGACCGAGATCACCCGGCTGTTCGGCATCGAGCACCCGATCGTGTGCGGCGGCATGACGGCAGTCGGCACCGCCGACCTCATCGCGCCGGTCGCCGAGTCTGGAGCGCTGGGGTTCCTCACGGCGCTGACCCAGCCGACCCCGGAGGATCTCGCCCGCGAGATCGGCCGGGTCCGCGAGCGCACCGACAAGCCCTTCGGCGTGAACCTCACCCTCCTTCCCACGATCAACCCCGTGCCGTACGACGAGTACGTGGCCGCGATCGTCGAGTCGGGCGTCAAGGTCGTCGAGACGGCTGGCAACAGCCCCGAGCCCTTCATGCCCATCTTCAAGGCCAATGGCGTCAAGGTCGTCCACAAGGCGGTCGCGGTGCGCCACGCGCTGAAGGCCGAGAAGCTCGGCGTCGATGCGGTAAGCGTCGATGGATTCGAGTGCGCCGGCCATCCTGGCGAGGACGACATCCCGGGCCTGATCCTGCTGCCGCTGTGCGCGGAGCGCCTGTCGATTCCACTCATCGCCAGCGGCGGATTCGCCAATGCCCGTGGCCTGGTGGCGGCCCTCGCCATGGGCGCCGGTGCCATCAACATGGGCACCCGGTTCATGTGCACCGTGGAGTCGCCCATCCACCCCAATGTCAAGCAGGCCATCGTCGACAACGACGAGCGGTCGACCGACCTGATCTACCGCAAGTTCCGCAACACCGCACGCGTGGCCAAGAATGCCGTGTCGCAGGAGATCCGTTCGATCGAGTCCCAGGACGGCACCACGTTCGACGACATCAAGCACCTTGCCTCGGGGGCCCGCGGCCGCGAGAACGTGCTCGCGCAGGGAGACACCGACGGCGGCGTGTGGTTCGCGAGCATGGCGCAGGGCCTGATCCACGACATCCCCACTGTCGCTGACCTGGTCAACGGCATCGTCGCCGAGGCCGAGGAGATCATCTCGGGCCGCCTGGATCCGATGGTTCGCTCCTAGGCGACCTGCCTGACGGCTAGATTCCGCGCATGCGACACGTGCGTCCGGGCGCCGCGGTTCTGGCTGGACTTGCCGTGCTCGCAGGTGCGGCAACCCAGGCACCACCCGCGCTCGCCGACTCGACTTTCGCCGCCCCCGCCTATGCCTCGGCGGCCTGCACTCCGACCGCGCAAGGGCACCCGCTGGGCATCGGGCCGGGCCAGTGGAACTCGCCCGTGGGCCTCCCTCTCACTCCGGACGGCACCCCCTTGCCACAGCGCATCGTCATCGGCGAGTTCGACAGCACGGCCGATCAGACCGCGGTGAACGGCCTGCTGGCGCAGTGCGGCCTGCCAGCAGTCGCCCTCTCGACGGATACGAACCCCTGGTTCGGCCCGACTGCCTCCCCGGGGCTCGAGGCAACCCTCGATGCGGCCGTGGTAGCTGCTGCACTGCCACCGCGCGCCGAGATCGTCATGACGAACTCCTCAGCCAACGCCGGCTGGTACGGCATGCTCGTGACGGCCGTCGATGCCTGCGGCTACGAGTTCTCATCGACGCCCGCGAATGGACCGAGCACCTACACCGTCAGCAAGGGCGCGAGCTTCCCCAGTGGTGGCTGCATCATCAGCTTCAGCTACAACGGTGCGGAGACGGCCAATGCCGGCACGCAGGACGTGCAGTGGACCGATGCGCTCATGGAGCGCCTCGCCGCACTGGGCACCATCGTTGCCGTCGCGGCAGGAGACGAGGGAAGCGGTGCCTGCATCCCCATGCAAGGCACGCCGTACTTCGCCGATCCCGTCCTGGTGAGCGTGACGAGCGTCTCGGTGACCTCCAATGTCATGACGCTCACCACCGCGACGGACCATGGATTCACGGCCGGCCAGCAAGTCTTCCTTGCCGCCATCGCGCCTGACATCGACCGCCTGTACACGATCCAGTCCACGCCGACAGCGAGGACCTTCACTGTCCCGCTCGTGCACGCGAACCTCGCCAGCACGGCCGTGACGTCGTATGCGTCGGTCGACTTCGGCGGCCTGGTTCCGGCCTACTTGGCCGTTCACCCGGATGCCCTGTCGGTAGGCGGCACCCAGTGGACCTCGCAGCCGGAGTCGATGGCCCACGGGACGAGCATCGACTACGTGGCCGGGTCGACGGTGCAGAACTACGTCTGGAAGGACTCCAACGCGAATCCGAATTGCGCGAACCTGAGCACCTTCCCGAACTCAGGCGGCGAAGGGACGGGCGGTGGCCAGAGCACGGTCTACGCCATGCCCGACTACCAGCGGGTGCAGGCCCAGGCCAGCTATCCGGTGCTTCCCGCCAAGCGGATGACCCCGGACCTCGCTGCCCTCGCCGGCTGGCCTGCCTATGCGATCGGCAACCCAGGCATCTCCATCGCCGGAGCCGGCATCGCCTCGGGGGTGGCGACGTTGTACTTCAATGCGCCGCCCGGCATGTCTACCGGCGAGAGCGTTGCCGTCGCCGATCTGGCGGCACCGTTCGCCGCGCTGAACGGCACTCAGGTGATCACGGCCACGGGGGCGAACTCGATCTCGTTCACCACGAGCGCCGGCACGACGAGTGCCCAATACGTGTCAGACGGGACCGCAACGCAGACCTGCCCCGGCAACACCTATCCCTGCGCTGCAGGGGACTTCCCGTGGTACCCGGTGCTGGGCACGAGTGCGGCGACTCCGCTCGTGGCCGTCGGCATCGCCAACGTCAATGCGGTGCTCTCGGCCCGCGGCCTGCCCATCCTCGACAATGCAGGTGGCTCGATGGACGTCCATTCGATCGTCTACGGCGACGACTTTCGCTCGGCCTTCACTGATGTCGTGGACGGCAACAACGACATCCACGGACTCGGCGGATGGGACGCCCGCACCGGGTACGACATGGCAACGGGCATGGGCGTGCCGAACTTCAGGACCCTCACCTCCCTGCTCATCAGCAAGCTGACTCCGGCGGCTCCCAGCGGCGGGGGGACGCCCGCCGCCGCAGTACCGGCCGTGCCGGCAGTTCCAGCCGAGGCGCCCGCCGAGGCAGTCGTCGCCGAGCCTGCACCGCAGCCGGCTGCCCCGGCACCCGTGCTGACGAGCCCCGGACCCGGCGTGCTCGTGTCCACTGGCCCAGCGGCCTCCGCGGCGCCGCGTGCGCGTTTCGACGGCATGGCATCGTCGTCACGCGACGCAGCCCCCAGCGCCTTCCTGCGGCCGAATCGGTGGACTGTGCCCGTGCTGCGCGTGCCGGCATCGACGGGCCCGGTGAGCGTGTGGCTGAAGGTCGACGGCTCGTGGGCGAGCGTCGGGCTCATCGGCCCGACGGCCGCTTCCAGGGTGAGCCTGCCGTCGATGAGGATGTCCCGACGAGGCGTCTACCCGTTGCGGTTGATCACCGCTTCGGGCTCGCGTCTCTTCGCGACCATTGAGGTGCGCTGAGGCGGCTAGCTCGCCGATCGGCCGACGGCGGAGACACCGCTGAGGATCGCGCGCTCGTTGTCCATGCGCATCTGCAGGAGGGACTCGCCCCGCTCGATGAACTCCCGATCTACTGCGTCCATCACGAGGTCCATGGCGGCCGAGAACGCCCGACTCGCGCGCTGGTAGTCGGCGATGACGTCGGCCAGGACGAGGGACTCGCCCATCTGCCCGGATGCGACTGCGGCAGCGATGTCGGCGTTGCCCGTTGCAGCGGCGACGTCGCTCGCGAAGGCGAGGTAGGCGGGAATCTCATCGCGCATGACGGAGATCTCGCGCTCGCTGGCGTTCGCGCAGTTGTTGAGGACGATGATCAGCATGTGCAAGCGGATCTGCTGGGCCGGGTCGCTCAGGCTTGGCATGATGTCGCGGGTCAGCTCTTCGACGACGTCCTCGAGGATGCGTGACGTCGAGGGGCGAGTGATCATCGGGTTACCTCCGCGGCGTAGGGAAGCTCGAGGGCGTAGTCGAGATAGAGCTTGTGGAAGTGGGCGTATGCGGTCATGAGGAACGTGCCCATGACGCCGCGGTGATGCCCCTCGGTGACGTCTTCCGTGCCCTGGACGATGTCGAGCATCAGGTGGCTGGTGCCCAGCAGGAGGAAGTACCGGGCAATGGCCGGGTTGATCTGCTCGGGCGTCAGGCCGGTCAGCGCGCGATAGCTCGCGAGGAAGGCCTCCGGATCCGGGTGGTACAGGTGCGGGGGCATCGGGATCTGCAGGTAGTAGCCGATATCGAGCCGGGGATCGCCGATGCGGGCGAACTCCCAGTCGATGATGTACGGATCGGTGCCCTCGGAGAGCAGGAAGTTGCCGGGCTGGAGGTCGCCGTGGACGAGGGCCATGGGCACCTCGGGCGGGATGTTCATGCGAATCTTCTTCAGCGTGTAGCGCAGGATCGGATCGTCCTCGCCGATGCAGGCAAGCATCCGCTCGTAGTTGGCGATGATGTCGTCGATGTGCTCGCGCCAGCTGCTGGGGCGTGGGATCGAGGCATCGATCGACTCCAGGGGAGTGTTGTGCGCCGACGCCATGATCGCGACGAAATCCTCGCGGGCCTGGTCGAGATCGGGGCCGGTGTCGAGGTACTTCTGCATCGACGTGGAGTCGATCGCCTCGGAGACGATGCACTTGCAGCCCATGTACTCGCCTGTGGAGTCGAAGTACCTCGGGGTCGGAATCCGGAAGTCCGGGAGATCCTTCACCGCCTGCAGCATTGCCCACTCGTCGGCGCGGTCACTGCGGAAGACGCTGCTCTCGACCGGCGGGTCGCCGCGGAGCACGAACTTCTCGCGCGTGCCGTCGGCCCACTGCACCTCCGCCATGACGGTGTCGCGGCTGTACCCGCCGGGTATCGGTGCCGCGCTCAGGACCGTCGCCCCGCGGTCGGGCTCGACGGCAGTGAGGAAGGCCTGGAAGCGTTCGACGTCCATGCATGCTCCTTCGTGGCTGCGAGTGCGCGGCCGCAGTCGGGCAGTCGCTCTCGTCGGTGCGATGACAGGCGCCCCGAACCGTCCCGGGACGATTCACAACGTACTCACTCGCGGTGGGTTCCGCGCGGGTCCAGTCGACATCGTCTGTGCGATGCGTCATACGCCGTGCGCGGGGCTGGCCAGGGGCTGGCGTGGCCGACTTCGTCCAGGCGCGCGGCCGTATCTCGATGGCACCCGCCGTTATGGCGCCAGCACGCACTCGAGGTGGCCGAACCCCGCATCGGCCGGGTCATCGAGGTTCACGCAGGTGGCGAACTCCTCGGCCCAGGCGTCGGGGCGCTGCCGGAACCAGCCCTGGGGATCGCCGACCTCGATCGGGTGACTGACGTCCCACACCTCGCCCTCGCTGTGGAGGTCGCCGCGGAAGACCCCGCGACCGAGCCGGTCGGCGAAGCCGTCGTGGTAGCCGCCGCCTTGCAGGTAGGCCGGCCGGGAGACCGGCGTGAGGAGGAATCGGTCGATCCCGCCGTCAGGACGCGTGAGGGTGACCGTCGCCTCGCGGGCGCGTGGGAGGCCGTCGATGCGCACTGCGTCAGCATGGCCGTCGGCATAGCGCCAGCGCGACCTCGTCGGGTCGAGGGGAATGACGACTGCCTCGATGTCATGGGCGGTGCCGTCTGCCTGCTGGTGGAACTGCCAGAACAGCACGCGGTCGGGCATGCGGATCATCGTCCACTGGCGCATGGCGAATCCACGTCGCGGGTCGCGCTCGTGCAGTGGCGCGATGGCGGACGACGCTGCCCCGCCGGTGCGTCCCATGCCCCAGGAATGGTCGCGCACTCCGATCCACGACGATGGCGTGACCTCGAGCGTCCGGCCGGCAACGGTGATCGTGCCGGTGACCTCGCAGCACTGGTCGTAGTTGGTGCGGTCGTAGACCTTGCGCCCGCCCGAATAGCGCACGACGCGGTCTTCCAGGTGCGGCTCGTGCAGGCCGTTCCACATGGTGTCGAAGGCGATGCCGTACTCGTTCTCCGCGCTCGCGAGCCGCAGGGTGCGCATCGGCTCGATGATGTCGAGTGACAAGGGGCCGACCGCGATGCTGTCGTTGTCAGGACGCAGTCGGCGCGACCAGCGCATGTTGTGCTGCTGGGCATCGACCGTCACGCAGGCGAAGCCGTCCATGACATCGGTATTCGGGTACAGGCGGATCGCTGCGAAGAGCGTGGCACCGGATTCCTGGTCGCCGAGGGTGAAGTAGAAGCCGTCATTCCAATGGACGGAATCGCTGACCACCGTGTCGAAGGTGCCTCCCACCTGGTGGCGCGGGTATTCGTCCATGCGGGTGAGCCGGCCAGGATCGGTCATGGTCGGACACTACCGCGTCCCGCCTTGTTATGCGACAAAATGTCCTATAACATCGCGGCATGCGCTCACTCATCCTCGGCGGCGGCACCTTCGTCGGACGCCGCATGGTCGACCTCCTCATTTCGCAGGGCCACGACGTCACCGTCCTCAATCGCGGCAAGACCTCTGGCGAGCTCCCGGCTGGCGTCTCGCGCATCGTGGGCGACCGCACGAGCACCGAGTCGATGGCGAATGCCCTGCGCGGGACGCAGTGGGACAGCGTCATCGACGTCTCGGGCTTCGTCATGGCGGCCGGCGGCGGTCAGTTCGAAGAGCTGCTGGGCCTGCTCGACGGCAGCACGGGGTCGTACGTGTTCGTCTCGTCGATCATGTCGTACGAGCCGAGCGGGATCATGCCGTGGCCGGAGACCCAGGGCTGGCGCGATGATCCCGAGACCACCTATGGCGGCTTCAAGGCACATGCCGAGCGCTCGATCCTCGCCCGGCACCGCGCGACGGGCTTCCCGGGCGTCATCGCGCGCCCGGCCGCCATCTACGGGCCCGACAACAACATCCATGACATGGAAACCGCCATGTTCCTGCGCCTGCGCCGCGGCCTGCCCGTGCTCGTGCCGCATGAGGGCCTGGTCACCACGAGCTATGGCCATGTCGATGACCTGTGCACGAACCTGCTCGAGCTGAGCCTGCTGCCGCAGGCGCAGGGCGAGGCGTTCAACATCACCGGCGAGGGCTGCTCCTCGCTGGAATTCACCCTGCAGCTCGCCGACATCGTCGGAGTGGAGCCCGACATCGTCTACGTCCCCACGGGCTTCACCGACGCCAAGCCGATCTACGGGCACCTCTTCGGCACCCGTCACCACGGCATCCTCTCGGTGCAGAAGGCCAAGGACTTCGGGCTCACCGTCGAGCGTGGATTCCGCGTCGGCTACGAGCAGACCTATGACTGGTTCTGCTCGACGGCGCTCGTCGACGGGCCCGACAGCATGGCCGACCCAGTCTGGGGCGCGGGCTACGACTTCGCCCTCGAGGCCGACATCGCCGGACAGCTGAGGTCGGCATGACCGATCACCGCATCGACGATGCGGTGATGTGGCGGGCCATTGGCGAGGCCCTGGAAGCCGAGGATGTCGCGCATGGCCTGCCCCACCAGTGGGTGGGCGTCGCCGAGTACGGCGCATCCCGCGGGGCCGACCCATGGCCTGCGCGCGCAGCGCTGGTCTCCCAGCGGCTGGGCTGCCCCCGTGACGTAGTGCCCGCCCTGGAAGCAGCCTCGGCAGCCCTCATCGAAGGCGACGACGACCTGCGAGCGATGTTCGTCGAGTGGGCCCGTGCCGATATCGCGACGGCAGCGCCCTTGCTCGCGGCGTTCACCGGCCATGGCACCGATGTCGACCACCCGGTGGTGCTGGTCGCCGATGACGAACGCGAGGCGCTCGCCGCCTGGCTGTCGAAGGACCAGGGCAGCCCCGTTCGGGTGGTGCATGCCGAGGTCATCGGAGGCGGCTTCTCGCGTCGCATGTGGCGTGTACGCGTCGCCAGCGCGAGCATCGATGGCCAGGAGCGCACGGTAATCGTGCGCGTGGAGCAGGGCGGCATGTTCGGCACCGACACCGCGCGCGAAGTGGCCGCCATGCAGGGCCTGCGCAGGGCTGGCTACCGGGTACCCGAGATCCTCCACGTCGACCTTGCGGGCGAGGCCCTGGGCGAGCCGATGTTCGTCATGGCAGTTGCGCCAGGAGTCGTGCGCATCGATGACGACGGCCTCGCGGACGTCATCCGATCGGTCGCCGAGCTTCACCGCGTCCCGGTCGGCTCGATCGACGAGAGTGCGCGTGACGCCGACCAGGTCATGCACGACAACATCGACTACTGGCTCGGCCTCTACCGCCAGCACTCGCCGATCCCCGTCCCCCTGCTCGAGCACGCGGCCGCCTGGCTGCATCGCGAGCTGCGGCCGACGGGGCCGGCTGCGGTCATCCACGGCGATGCCGGGCCCGGCAACGCGCTATTCGACGACCAGGAAGGGCTGACTGTCCTGGACTGGGAGTTCGCTCACGTGGGCGACCCTGCCGAGGACTGGGCCTACCTGGCGCTGATCCGGGGGCGGCGGACGATGCCCGCCGAGGAGTGGAAGGCGCGCATCCTCGAGGTTGCTGACGTCGAGCTCAGTGACGAGCAGTGGCACATGTGGCTGGCGTTCAACCACTTTCGAGGGGCCTGCGTCAACCTCACTGCGCTGACGGTGTTCCGCAATGGGCCGCGCCGCACGGCCGACCAGCTGGCGATCGGCATCGCCGTGCACTTGCGATTCCTCGGGCAGCTCCTCGACGTGATGCCGCAGTGACCGACGCCCGCTTCGAGCGCACCCGAGCTGCCGTCCACGAGGCGGTCTGCACGGTGCTGGTCGACGAGGGCCTGGGCGGACTCACGGTCGATCGCATCGCAGCCGAGGCAGGAGTCGCCCGCAGCACCGTCTACCGCAACTGGCCGGACATGGCGGCGCTCGCGTGCGAGGTGTTCGACGAGCTGGCCCATCATCACGAGGTCGCCCTGACGGGCGACGTGCCGACGGTGCTGCGCGCGTACCTCGCCGACTACGCCGAGCGGCTCAACAACGAGGTCTACACGGCTGTGCTGCTCGCGGTCATCGAGGCCGCGAACCGCGACGAGACCTTTGCCGACGTCCACCGGGCGATGTTCGACCAGACCCGCTCGCGCGCGGGCGACATCGTCCGCAGGGGGCAGCGCGAGGGCTACTTCGATGCCCGGCTCGACGACCGGCAGTGCGTCGAGGACATGGTGGCGCCGTTCTTGTACCGGAGACTGGTGAAGCAGTCGACCATCAGCAAGGCACAGGTGAACGAGCTGCATGCGACCCTGCTCCAGCGCTGGGCCGTGCGGGGAGGCTAGCTCTCAGCGGGTCAGCCCTCGAGAGAGCGCTGGCGCGCGCCCTTGTCGTGGTAGTCGTACTCGGCCGCCACCTTCAGCCCGTCGAAGACGATGAAGGACAGGCCAGGAACCCGCCACTTCTTGCCCAGGTGCCCTTCGCCCATCGAGTCGTCGATGACGGTCGCGCCCATTTCCCATTGCAGCGCAAGGCCGTCCGGGCGTGCCCAGAATTCACCGGTCGGCACGAGCTCGAGATCCGGATACCGCTCCAGGCCGTGGCCGAAGTACTCGCGGATCGCGTCCCAGCCCTCCTTCAGGCCGCCGACGCTGTCCCACAGGGTCGGGTTGTCGGTCATGTACTGGCGCGGCGCGTCTACGTCGCCGCTTGACCAAGCTGCGAACAGCGCCTTGACGACCTCGATGCGGGCGAGATCTGTCTCGTCGAACGTGCTCATGTCTCTCCTCGTGGTGCGGCGGGCGAAGCTGGGTTCGGATGTCACGCGCTGCGGGTCAGCCGGGCAGGTAGGTGCCGCCATTGGCCGTCAGCACGCGGCCGCTGACGAAACCGGCAAGCGGCGATGCCAGGTACGCGACGGCACTGGCGATCTCCTCGGGAGTGCCGGCGCGGCGGGCCGAGATCCCCGAGATCAGCCGCTCGTGACGCTCCGGCGAAATACGGCCTTCGAGCAGCTCGGTGCCTTGCGTGTAGCCAGGCGACACGACGTTCGACGTGATGCCATCGGCCCCGAGCTCGCGCATGAGCGTCATCGAGTAGGTCTCGAGCGCGCCCTTGGCCGAGGCGTATGCGGGGCTGCCCGTGCCGAGCTCGGCAGCGAACGATCCGATGGTCACGATGCGCCCGCCCGGCCTGCGCAGGATTGCCTTGAGCCCCTCGGTCATCAGGACGGCGCTGAGCGCATTTGCGCGCCAGGTGCTCTCCCAGGCTGCGGCCACTGCATCCAGGCGCCCGTCGATGCGCGGTTGCGGGGAGCCTGCGTTGTTGACGAGCACGTCGACGACGTGCAGCTCAGTCGCGGCCCAGTCGGCGAAGGCCTGCACCGCGGCGACGTCGGAGACGTCGACCGAATGGGTGGTGATGACCGCAGCCGGATGGTCCTCCAGGAGGGAGCTGCGCACGGCGTCGAGCTTCTCCAGCCGCCTGCCGAGCAGGGCCAGGCGGCCGCAGGACTCAGCGAGGGCGGCCGCGCAGGCCGCGCCGATGCCGGTGCCGGCGCCGGTGATGACGGCCGTGCGCAGAGGGGAGGTCATCCATCGACCCTAGCCAGATCGGCGGGGAAGCGGGTGCCAGTGCGCAAAATTGTTGGACGTCCATATACTGGAGTTCCCAGTCTTGAGGAGGCAGGCGTGACCACCACCGTCATCATCGATGGAGCCCGTACCCCGGTAGGCAAGCTGCTCGGCGCGTTCGCATCGCTCTCGGCCGTCGACCTCGGCGGCGTTGCGATCGCGGGGGCCCTTGAGCGTTCCGGCCTGCGTGCCGACCAGGTCGACGCCGTGGTGATGGGCCAGGTGTACCAGGCGGGCGCGGGCCCGAACCCCGCGCGCCAGGCGGCCGACAAGGCCGGCCTGCCCATGTCCGTGCCGTCCTACACCGTCAACAAGCTGTGCCTGTCGGGCATGGTCGCGGTGGGCATCGCCAACCAGATGATCCGCTCCGGCCAGCACGAGGTGGTCATCGCCGGCGGCATGGAGTCGATGACCGGTGCCCCGCACATGTTGCTCGGCGCGCGCCAGGGCTACAAGTACGGCAGCGCCCAGCTCGTCGACGCACTCGACCGCGATGCCCTCGTGTGCGCCTTCGACGCCATCTCGATGGGTGCTGCAACCGAGAAGTACGGCAAGCCCCACGGCATCACCCGCGAGGACCAGGACGCCTTCGCCGCCCGCTCCCACGCGCTCGCCGCCCAGGCGACTGCCTCCGGGCGCGCGGCGCAGGAGATCGTGCCCGTCGAGGTGAAGGGCCGCAAGGGCACCGTCACCGTCACCGACGACGAGGGCGTGCGCCCCGAGACCACCGCAGACTCGCTGGGCGGCCTGAGGGCTGCCTTCGACAAGGAAGGCACTATCACCGCGGGCAATGCATCGCAGCTCTCCGATGGCGCTGCGGCGCTCGTGCTGACCTCGAAGGAGTTCGCCGAGAAGAACGGCCTCACCTGGCTGGCCGAGATCCGCGCGCACGGCGAGGTCGCAGGCCCGGATCCCTCGCTGCTCCTGCAGCCGGCGAGCGCGATCAAGGACGCCCTGCGCCGTGATGGCAAGGCGACGGTCGAGGATCTCGATGTCGTCGAGATCAACGAGGCCTTCGCCAGCGTCGGCATCGCATCGATGCGCGACCTGGGCCTTGACGAGGACAAGGTGAACGTCAATGGCGGCGCCATCGCCATCGGCCATCCCGTCGGCATGAGCGGTGCCCGCATCCTGCTGTCGGCCGCCTACGAGCTGAAGAACCGTGGCGGGGGCCTGGGCGCTGTCGCACTGTGCGGTGGCGGCGGCCAGGGCGATGCGATCCTGTTCGAGGTACCTGCCCAGTAGGCATGGGCCGTTGCCCGTCAGGCCAGGGGAGTTGCCCGTCGCGAGCGGTGGAGTGAGTCAACCGGCCTGACGGAGACTGCCCGGGAGTGCTGGGGCTACGCAGAGATGGCTCAAGCTGCCAGGGGTAGAAACCTACCAGGGGTAGAACGGCGGCATGTCGGTCGACGTCGTCGAGGTGAACTCGGTCGGACGCTTCTCGAGGAAGGCCGCGACGCCCTCCTTGCCGTCGCCGATGCTCGTGTAGAACATGGCGAGCGACTCGACC